>DATJDE010000118.1:0-10129 GCA_035497595.1 Rhizomicrobium sp.
TAGGAAGGGTTTGAAAACCAGGGACAGCGGTCATCGCCGGAGGTGGCTGGAAGGGACGCGAGACCATACAGGGCAGGGTGCGAACTCGTGCGCATCCGTGGGGGTGGGGCCTGGCAATCCCATCCACGAAGCCCGGGGGACAAGTGAAGGTGCGGATGGCAGTTTGCGAACCGGTCGTCCGCCCGCCGTAGCTTCGACGCCAAGGCGAGCCCAAAAGCTCGCCTTTTTGCTTCATCCGCGTACGCTTTATGTACAAATGGATTTGCCTTTTCAGTGCAAACACGCAATCTTCTGATTTGACATCCGTGTCACTATAATTGACAAAAATGTCCACTGTGGGGGAATCAAGGAAATTGAAACCGGTACGTCGCCGCAGACGCCGCTCGGCGGATGAGGCGCGCAGCGAAGCGCTCGTTTCAGCCCGTAATCTGCTGCTCAAACACGGCCCCGAAGGCGTGACCCTGATGGCGGTGGCCGAAGATCTCGGCATGACGCATGGCAATCTCATCCATCATTTTGGTTCCGCAGACGAGCTGCAAACCGCCCTGATGGTCGCGATGGTGCATGATCTGACAGAGGCTATCGGCAAAGCGGTCGGTCGCGTCCGGTCCGATGAATCCAGCGCCCGCCTGTTGGTCGATGCAGTGTTCGATGCGTTCGATCAGGGCGGCGCCGGTATGCTGGCCGCCTGGATGGCGCTCTCCCAGCGCCAGTCCCATCTTGAACCCATCCGCGCCGCCGTCGCTGAACTGGTGGATGCGATTGATAAGAAAAGCGGCCCCTCCGCCGACGACAGGCCGCGCCGCATCCAATCAGCCATTCTTATCATGACCTTGTGCGCCTTCGGCGACGCGGTGATCGGCCCGCAACTGCGTGAAATGCTGGGCCGCGATTCCGATTCGGTGCGCCGGGTCGCCACACGATTGCTTCCCACCTTTTTCTGAAGCGACCATCGCGCTAATAATTCAGGAAAGCCATCATCAGGTCGCTCTCACATGTCTGAAACAGAAGCGTTCGAATTTCGCCCCGCCTGGCACCGCGCCGATCCGAAGATCGAAGCCGATGTGCGCGCATTCTGGCAGCAGTTGCGCCTTATCCCGCCTGCCGAAATAGAACGGCGCATCCCAGAGCTGATCGCCACCGCCTATGTGGATGGCAAGCTGGTGGCGGTTTCCACCGCCGATTTCAATGTCCTGCCGCAACTGCGCGCGCGCTTTGCAATGTATCGCTGTCTGGTTTCGCCTGAATACCGCAGGCACCATCTATCCTATCGCATCTCAGCCTATTCGCGCGAAGTGCTGGAACAATGGTCGCTGGAAAATCCGGGAGAGAAAGTGGTGGGCATGGCCGCCATCATTCAGGCCCGCGAATACAAGCACAAGCAGCAGGAAGCGATGTGGCCCGAATATGGCCTGAACCTCAACCTCATCGGCTACAACAATGTGGGCAGTCAGATCCGCGTCGCCTGGTTCAAACATGCCCATGTGGAAGTGGCGCAAGAGTTCATGCGCATCGCCCATACGTTTGACGATGACATGCCCCGGCGCCGCTAACCACACGCTCAATTGATGCGGCGCTCTTTTCCAGCCCAAAACGGCTCACGAAGCTCCCGGCGGAGAATCTTTCCCGATGCGTTGCGCGGCAGTTCCTGAATAAAATCTATACTCTTAGGCACCTTGAACGCAGCAACCCGCGAGCGCGCAAACGAAATGATGTCCTGCGCAGACGGAGATTTCCCCGGCTTCGCTACAACCATAGCCTTCACAGCCTCGCCCCATTTTTCATCGGGCACGCCAATCACAGCCACATCGGCCACATCCGGGTGACCATAGATCGCGCTCTCGACTTCGGCAGGATAGACGTTCTCACCGCCGGAAATGATCATGTCTTTCACGCGGTCATGAATATAGACATAGCCATCCGCATCCAAATATCCCGCATCGCCTGTGCGCAGCCAACCATCCTTGTCGACAGTCTTGGCCGTGGCTTCAGGAAGATTCCAATACCCCGCCATGTTCCAAGGTGAGCGTGTGGCGATCTCGCCCACTTCGCCAACGGAAAGAGTATTTCCCTCTTCATCCAGCACACGCACTTCCACCTGCGGCAGCGGCTTGCCCGCAGAGCGCATACGCGGATTGCCGCCCAGATCATGGTCTTCCGGCGGTAGCGCAACAATGGTGCCGGTGGTTTCGGTCATGCCATACATCTGCGTAAAACCACAGCCAAACACCTCCACCGCCTCACGCAACAAATCGAGCGGAATGGGGGAGGCGCCATACCCAATGTGTTTCATGCGCGAGTAATCGGTGGTGCGGGCACGCGGGTCGCGCAGCACAATCTGGATCGCTGCCGGAACCAGAAAAATCTTGCTGATCCGGTCCTTGGCAATGAAATCCAGCACCTGTCCGGGCACGAATTCCCGCGCGACAATGTTTTTCGCGCCATTGCGAATCCCCATCATCGCCCAGCCCGAACCACCAATATGCGCCACAGGCATCGCCACAAGGCTCACATCATCCTTTGTCCAGATGTTCCAGTTGATCTTGGCCTCTTTCAGAATGCGATGCGTATCGATGAAATTCGAATGCATCAGCATCGCACCCTTTGGCCGCCCAGTAGTGCCAGAGGTATATAGCTGGATCGCAATATCGCTTGAGGTAAGATCGGCTTTCACCGGTGTTGCAGGCGCCGCATCGCGAAACGCCTCAAAACTCTGCCAGCCCGACACGCCACCTTCCATCGCAATCACGGTTTTGACCTTGGGCGCGTCTTCCAAAGCCTTGCGCGCGGTATCGGTGAATTCAGGCCCGACAAACAGAAACGGCGTCGCGGAATCATTGATGATGTAAGCAATTTCCGGGGCCGCGAGCCGCCAGCCAATCGGCGTCATCACCGCGCCCATCTTGGCGGCGCCCAGGAACACATCGAAATAATGGTCGCTGTTCTTGCCGAGATAGCACACCCGGTCGCCCTTCTTCACACCAGCGGCGAGGAAGGCGTTGGCGACCTGATTGGTGTGCTGTTCAAATTCCGCAAATGTCGTGTCACGCCCCTCAAACGAAAAGACGATGGCATCGGGCTGACTCTGCGCAAATGTACCCGGAATATCGCCAATGGTTTTCCAGTCTTGTTCCATCATTTTCCCTGCTTGCTCCCCTTGGCATCCGCTCTATGCCGGGATGCTTAGATGTTGAGGTAATTGTGCATTGCCGGAAAGATTTCGCAAGGAACCATAAAAGCGCAACCCCGCACCGCCGGGGAGGGGCGGTGCGGGGTTGCCGAGACTCATGTCAATTGCGTGCAATCAACGCTTTTTCGGCGAATCCTGCATTTTCTGGTTGTGTGGCTGGCCTGGGCTACCCTTGGCCTGCTGGGCAGGCTGGCCGCTGCCGGAACCGGCCTGATGTTCCGAAGGCGCCTTCTTCGCCGGTTCGTGGCCGTGGCTCGGCGGCGAGCCGTGCTTGCGATTGTCGTTGTTCACCGTGTGACACTCCTTGATCTGGGTACGAAGGAAAAACGCGGCGTGCACAACCCCGTTCCGATTTTGAATATTAATGTGTTGCCACGTCGGGCGCGGTTCGCGCGCGCCTTGCGGGCGCTGACTGCTTGTGCACGCCTTGCAGGCGCTGCATTGCTCGTGCACGCTTTGAACAGCATCAGGGGCATGGGACCATGGATCTTGCCTACAACGCCGACTATGAATCCTTCCGGGCAGAGACCCGCGCCTTTCTGGAAGCGCATCGCGCACGGTATCCCAAGCCTTACGGCGGTGGTCGCCCCGCACCAGACATGCTGGCCTGGCAAGGCCTGCTGATCGAGAATGGTTATGCGGCGCGCACCATCCCGCGCGAATATGGCGGCTATGGCGCCGAAGCTGACATTCTGAAATCGCGGATCATCGCCGAAGAATTCATCCGCGCCAAAGCGCCCACGGGGCTTTCGGGCCAAGGCATTTCGATGCTGGTGCCGACATTGCTGGAGGTCGGCAGCGAAGAGCAGAAGCGCCGCTATATCGCGCCAACCCTGCGTGGCGAGATCATCTGGTGCCAGGGTTACTCGGAACCCGGCGCCGGTTCCGACCTTGCCTCGCTGCAAACGCACGGGTTGGAAGATGGCCACGATTTTCTCATCAATGGCCAGAAAATCTGGACCTCCACAGCCCAGAGCGCAGACATGATGTTCTGCCTTGTGCGCACCGAGAGCGGCCGCGCCAAGCATCAAGGCATCAGCTACATCCTGTTGCCCATGCATTCGCCCGGCATAGAGGTGCGCCCGTTAAAAACGATGACGGGAAATGCCGAGTTCAACGAGGTGTTTTTCACCGATGTCCGCGTACCGCAGGGTAATGTGGTCGGCGAACGCGGGCAGGGCTGGTTTGTCGCCAATGCCACCCTCAAACACGAACGCGGCATGCTGGGCGATCCCAATGCCGCAAACAGCCGTCTTCAAGCCATCATTGAATTGATGCAGGAAGAAACAGTTGGCGGCGAAAAGCTGATGCAGAACGCGGTATTCCGTGACCGGCTGATGCAGTTGCAAGGCCGCGTGCTGGCGATGCAGTTCCATGGCCTGCGCCTGCTCACCGCCTCAATGACCGGCGATGATGTCGGCCTTGGCCGCTTGATCGTGAAACTCGAAGGCTGCGAGTTGAACCACCAACTCGCAGCCTTCGCCATCGATCTGCTGGGTGAATTGGGCGTGCTTTATCACGGTAGCCCGCATGTGCGGGCACATGGTTTCTGGCAGCGCGCCTATATGTTCGATCTTGGCCTCATCATCGGCGGCGGCACCGCGCAGATTCAGAAAAACATTATTGCCGAACGCGGGCTTGGCCTGCCGCGTGAACCAAAACTGGCGAGGGGCTGATGGAATTCGCGCTCAGCCAGGACCAAAAGATGCTGCAAGACAGTGTGAATCGCACGCTGGATCGTTTGTGCCCGCTCGACCGCGTGCGTAAGGCCGCCGATGAAGGCGCGTATGCAGCCGATGTCTGGCACGGCCTTGTCGATCTCGGCGTTCCAGGCCTCCTCATCCCCGAACAATTTGGCGGTGTGGGGCTAAAGCTGCTGGATGCGGCGCTGGTGGCTGAAGCGTTGGGCCGCCATGCGAGCCCGGTTCCCTTTATCGGCAGTTGCGTGATGGCGCCGCTTGCGCTGTTGCGGGCGGCAAGCCCAGCCCAGCAGGAAATGTGGCTGCCACGGCTCGCTTCAGGTGAAATCACGGCTGGTGTCGCCATATCCGAACAGGTTGCGGGCGCGCGCGAAGGGGCAGGCATCACCGTGCAAAACGGGCGGCTCAGTGGCAGGGCTTTGTTCGCGCTGGATTTCGCAACTGCTGCACTTTTCATTGTGGCCGGTCAGGGCGGAACGTTGCATCTGGTCGACGCGTCCGCCTCCGGTCTGCAAAAGACTGCACTCAATACCATCGATTCCACGCGCAGCCTTGGCGAGCTGCATTTTCAGAGCGTGGATAGCGAACCCCTCATCCATGGCAATGGCCTTGCCGCCCTGCGCGATGCAGGCTGGATCATGCTCGCCGCAGATACGCTGGGCGCAGGCTGGCAGATGATCGAAAAAGCCGTTGCCTATGCGCAGGAGCGCAAACAGTTCGATCGCGTCATCGGCTCATTCCAGGCGGTCAAACATATGTGCGCCGAAATGGCGGCAGAGCTTGAGCCGGGTCGTTCGCTCGTCTGGTACGCGGCCCATGCCTTTGATGCGATACCGGGCGATGCCTCGCTCACCGCGGCCCACGCAAAAGCCTATCTGTCCGAGGTGGGGCGGTTTGTTGCGCGCACGTCAACCGAAGTACATGGCGGTATCGGCATCACCGATCTGTTGGGGCTGCACTATTGGTTCAAACGCATCGGCCTGAACCGCCAATTGCTTGGCGGTCCAGAACACGTGCGTCATCTGGCGGCAAAGATGCAGGGTTTTGTTTAGCCGACGTCCGCATAATTCGCGGTGCGCTTTTGCATGTTCGACATCACCGCCTCGATCTGGTTGGGCGAGGCGATCAAGGCCACCTGTTCTTCGGTTTCCTTCAGCAGAATGGTCTTTGCATCGCCTTCCAATGAAAGGTTGAGCAAACGCTTGGCCGCGCGAATGGCATGTGGGCTCTTGCCGGCGATTTCGTGTGCAGTGGCCAGCGCCTCGGCACGCGGATCATCGCAAACCCGCGTCGCAAAGCCATAGGCTTGCGCTTCCACCCCGGTGAACACTTTTCCGGTAAAGGTCAGCTCGCGGACAATGTCGGTGCGCGCCAGCCCTGGCATCAGCAGCACCCCGGCCATATCCGGCACAAGGCCCCATTTTATTTCCATGATCGACATTTTGGTATCCGGCGCGACATAGCGCATGTCGGCCCCGAGGGTGAGCTGAAAGCCGCCACCAAAGGCCACGCCATGCACGGCGGCAATCACCGGCACCGGAATTTGCCGCCAGACATAGCAAACCTGCTGCGCCTTGTTGGCGATGCCGTAATCGCGCGCACCCAGCCCGCCCACGCCGCCGCTCGATGTCTGGTCCTTGCCCGCCATCTGGGCAAAGCTCCCCATGTCGAGCCCGGCGCAAAACGCGCGCCCCTCGCCAGACAGCACGACCGCCCGAAGGCCCTTCTGGGTTTTCAATGCCTCGCCGGCTGCGATCAGTGCGTCGAACATTGCGCCGTCCAGCGCATTCATCTTGTCGGCGCGGACAAGGCGAACATCGGCAACGCCCCCATCCATGGTCACGTTCACGCGGTCTGACATGTTTCCTCCTGATTGATGCCTTGCTTTGGCCAGTTTCCCACTGGAAAGGGTTAAACATCAATCGCTTCGGTGGCGCCCCAGCCTTGGTTCGGCGCGCCTGTGGCCTTAAAGTCGGATGGCGGCACGTATGGAGTTGAGCATGTTCAAAGGCTTCGCAGCAGGTCTGGCAGGAATATTGGCGCTCTCGGCGTTCTCTGCAGCGCATGCGGCAGATACGCCCACGGACCCTGCGGCCAAAACGGTGCAAGGGTTTTACAGCGTGCTGGTCGACACTATGAAAAGCGGCGCCAAACTCGGCGTCCAGGGTCGCTACGCAAAGCTCAAGCCTGCGGTCGAAGCCGCTTTCAACCTTCCCGCGATGACGCAGTTCGCGGTTGGCCCGACCTGGTCCAAATATTCCGCCGCCGAACAGAAATCGCTGATTGAAGCGTTCGAGCGGATGACCGTCTCCAACTATGCCAAGAATTTCGATTCCTATGGCGGCCAGCAATTCGTGGTCCTGCCCGCCGTGATCTCGCGCGCGCCAGACAAAGTGGTGCAGTCGGAAATGCGCCCCCCCAAGGGCGATGCGATCAAGTTCAACTACCGCATGCGCGACGCTGGAAAGGGGGAGTGGAAGGTGATTGATGTGTTCCTGGCCGGTTTCACCAGCCAGCTTGCGCTGCGCCGCTCCGAATTTGCAGACACGGTGGCCAAGCAAGGCGCCCCCGGTCTGATCCGCAAGATGAACGACGTCGCAGACAACGCGATGAAGGGCTAGAATTTCGCGCTGGCACGAATTCTAAACCACTCCGCCTTTAGGCTCGCCGCGCATCCTCGGCGGGCCTTTTATGGAACACGACCAATTTGAAACTTTGATTGCCGCCATCCTTACGGCGGGCCAGCTTGGCCGCGGTGACAGCAGCGCCGATCCGGCAACGCTGCTGGCAAAGACCCTTGCTGATCTGCGCAACGCTGAGATCATCATCAAAAAGAACGCAGCCTTCATCCCCAAAGGCGGGCGCGGCTCGTCCTGAAGGGGCCTCAGCGCGGCGCCGTGTGCCGCGGCGGCCCCAGCAATGCGGGCAAGATGAACAGGATCGTGCCGATGGTCCACAAAAGCGAAATCGTCAGCAGCTTGCCCATGCTGGCCGTACCGGGATGGCTAGAAAGCCACAGGCTGCCAAAGCCGGAGGCAGTGGTCAGCGCGCTGAACACAATGGCCCGCGCCAGCGGCGAACGCAGCAGATCGCCATCCCCACCCCGCCACGCCATCAGATAATAGATGTTGAACGCCACCCCGATGCCGAACAACAGCGGCACCGCGATGATATTGGCAAAGTTGATATGAAGCCCCAGCACGACACAGGTCGCCAGCGTCATCAGCCCCGCGAACAACAGCGATGAAAGTGCCAGCAGCACGTCACGCGCATCGCGCAACGCAAAACCGAGCAGGATCGCGATGATGATGAACGAGCCGATCCCTGCCTGCGTGAATGCCCCGACAATGGTATTGCCGGATTCCTGAATCGAGATCGCGGGCCCCGTTGCGGTGGGGGCGACAGCGGTCACGGCCTTGCTGAAGCGCCGCAAATTTCCATTGTCATCCGGGTTGCCGGACGGGAAAACCTGCACACGGGCGCGCCCATCCGGCGCCGTCCAATCCCGCACCATCTCTGCTGGCAGGGTTTCAAGCGAAACCTTCTGCGCCGTTAAAACTGTGCGCATCTGTGCGAGCATGGTGTTCAGCGGCGGCACCAGCGCATCTGTCGCGCGCGTTCGGTCCGGCAGTGTTCCAGCCGCCAGCCGGTCCAGCGCGCCGGCGAGGCGCCGCGCATCCGCCGCTGCTGGGTTTTGCGTCTGGCCTGCGGCAAGGCGCAAATCGGCAGCAGCCTTGGTCAGCGCGCGCACATTATCTGCATCACTTGGCGCAACGGTTGTGACAAACGGATTGATCGTCGGATCAAGCAGCATCGCCGTGTCTTCGATCAGCACCAGCTTTTCGTCCTGATCATCGGGGATGAAGCTTTTCAGCGTCAGCACCTGCGCCACTTGCGGCAGCGCCGAAAGCCGTTTCTGCAACGCTTCCGCCGCATTAAGCGACGGGGCCAGAATGTCGATCGTGTTGGGCGCGTTCTGCGGATCTTTCATCAGATCAAACAGGGTCGAAACCGATTCCGACTTTGGATTGCGCAAATGCAGCGGGTTGAAATCGAAATGCAGAAACGGCATCGCCGCCAGCCCCGCCACCGTCAACACACCGGTCACGATCAGTACCCGCTTGCGATATTTACGCAGCAGCCAGTCCACAATGATAAGGCGTGGCTCGCCGATTTCCGCCCCTTCGCCGCGCGGCTTGAACAGCATGAGCAGGGCAGGCAGCAGCGTCACGCTCAGCACAAAAGCGACCACCATGCCGATCCCGGCAATCAGCCCCAACTCAGCCACGCCTTTGTAATCGGTCGGCACGAAGGCCAGAAAGCCCGCCGCCACTGCCATCGCCGCCAGCGCCAGCGGCCAGCCGACATTGCGCCCCGCCGCCACCAGCGCCGGTTCCAGCTCCCGCAGTTCAAAGCGTTCAGCGCGATAGCGCACCGCGAACTGGATGCCAAAATCCACGCCCAGCCCAACGAACAGCGGAATAAACGCGACCGAAATTAAATTCAGCGCTCCTGTTGCCAGAAGCCCAAATCCGGTTGTTGCGACCAACCCCACAATCAGCGTGATCAGAATGGCCAGGATGATCCGCACCGAGTTGACCGCTAGCCACAGCATCAAAAGCACCGCCGCCAGCATCAAAACGCCAATAACAGCAATGTTTTCGCTCAAGCTCGCGAATTCTTCGTCCGACAGCGGAATCTGCCCGGTCAGGCGCACCGTCACGCCGTTGGCGGCGGTCAGCCCATGCTCTGCCGCTGTCGCGCGGATCAAATCCGTCGCGTGCGCACCAGGCGAGAGTGCACCAAAATCGAGCCGCGGCTTGGCCAGAATAAATTTGCGCAACTGCCGTGGGTCGGGCTTGCCGTCACCAAATAATGTCTGCCACGAAAAGAAAGCCGTCTTGCCCGTCTGAACTTCGCCCAACGCATCGGCAATGGCCGCCACCGGCTTTTGCAAATCCTCAAGTGTCGCTTGTCCGTGCTGCACACCTTGGAGCGCAGTCGAGAGGCTGGTCATGATCCCGCGTAAGGAAGGATCGGCGGCCAGTGCGCCAAGGAAAGACTGCGCCTTCACCATCTGCGCGGTGGCGTCTTTCACCTTCTCGACAGGCAAAAACAGCAAGCCGTCCTTAGTGAACAATTCGCTCGCATCGGGCCTGCGCACCGACTGGAAAACATCGCCCTTCGCCGCCAGCGCCGTAGCAAGTCCGCTTGCCGCCTGCTCGGTACGTTCCGGCGT
>DATJDE010000119.1:0-2831 GCA_035497595.1 Rhizomicrobium sp.
CCAGAATTTCATCGGCATCGACCACGGTGGACAGGCGGTGGGCGATGACAAGGGTGGTACGGTTTTTCGAGATTTCGCCCAGCGCGCTCTGGATTTCGCGCTCCGTTCCGGTGTCGAGGGCGGAGGTTGCTTCATCGAGCAGCAGGATGGGCGGGTTCTTCAGAATCGTGCGGGCGATGGCGACACGCTGCTTTTCACCGCCGGAGAGCTTTAGCCCACGTTCGCCGACCATTGCCTCGAAGCCATGTGGCAGGTCGCGGATGAAGGTGTCGATCTGGGCGTGGCCAGCGGCGTTTTCGATCTCGGTGGGGCTCGCGCCGATCCGGCCATAGGCGATGTTGTAGCGGATCGTATCGTTGAACAGCACCGTATCTTGCGGAACGATGCCGATGGCGGCGCGCAAGGATGCCTGGGTGACGCCCCGGATGTCCTGCCCATCAATCGTCACCGCGCCTGACTTGATGTCGTAGAAGCGATACAGGATGCGCGACAGGGTGGATTTGCCTGCGCCTGACGGGCCGACCACGGCCACGGTTTTGCCCGCCGGCACGGTGAAGCTGATGCCCTTGAGGACGATGCGTTCTGGATCGTAGGCGAAAATCACATTGTCGAATTTGATCTCGCCGCCGCGCACGATGAGCGGCTTGGCATCCGCACTGTCCTGCACCTCCTGCGGCTGGTGCAGCAGGCGGAACATCGCATCCATATCGACCAGCGCCTGGGTGATTTCGCGGTAGACGGTGCCCAGCAGATTGAGCGGCTGATAGAGCTGGATCAGGATGCCATTGGCCAGCGCCACCGCGCCGATGGTGAGAAGACCGGCCTTGATATCCATTGCCGTTAAAGTGAGCACCACCAGCAGACCAATCGCCATGATGGTGGCCTGCCCGATATTGAGCACGGACAGCGAGGTTTGCGACTGGATGGAGGCATTGGCGAAGCGTTCCATCGCATGGTCAAAACGCGAGGTTTCATGCCCCTCATTGTTGAAATATTTCACCGTTTCATAATTGAGCAGGCTGTCCACCGCTTTGGTGTTGGCATCCTGATCGGAGTCGTTCATGTCGCGCCGGAACTGGATGCGCCAGCGGGTGACGGCGAAGGTGAACCAGACATAGGCCAGCACCATGGCGACCGTGACAAGCGCGATCCAGAGATTGAGCGCGATCACCATGGTGATGCTGAACAGCACAAGCTGGAGCAAGGTGGGGAAGATGCTGAAAATTGCGAAAGACAGCAGCGTGTCGATGCCTTTGGTGCCGCGTTCGATCACCCGCGACAGGCCGCCGGTCTTGCGTTCGAGGTGAAAGCGCAACGACAGGGTGTGGACATGGGCGAAGGTGGAAACACCGACCTCGCGCAAGGCATGATACTGCACCTTGGCGAAAATGCCGTCGCGTACCTGGGCGAAGAGCTGCATGGTGATGCGGGCCAGCGCATACGCCAGGATCATGCCGACCGCCGTCACCATCACGATGGTGGAGGGCGGCTGGGCCGACAGGGCATCGGTCGCATAGCCGAGAAACAGCGGATAGGCGGTGGTCGCCACAATGGCCAGCAGCAGGCAGATGACCGACAGCACCACCCGCCAGCGCAAGTCGGGCCTGCCCTTGGGCCACAGATAGGGGAGCAGCATATAAAGGGGGCGCAAGGAGGGGGCGCCGCTGCCCTCTTCTGTCGAATGACGAGGTGACATGCTTCAATACCTTAAAGGGGCGCCGCCAGGAAGAAAAAGCCCGCCACAAGGGCGACAAGCGCTATGACCGCAATAATGCCAAAGGCGCGCAAGGAATTCCTCCCGACTTGCGTTCGCAGATTTGGTATAGGTAGCTGAAGCTGAACCGACAATGGCCCCCATGCAACACGGCGCGCGCGAACATGCATAATCCCTATCGGAACAAGGATATCGGGGAGGCCTCGATCTGTGTGTTCTGCGGCTCCTCTAATGGGGTGGACCCTGATTTCATCCAGGCCGCAACCTTTCTGGGGCAGGAGGTCGGGCGGCGCGGGTTCCGTCTGATTTTCGGCGCCGGTAATGTGGGGCTGATGGGCCAGGTGGCACGGGCGGCGCGCGATGCCGGGGCGCCGGTGATCGGCGTGCTGCCGCAATATCTGCGCCACGTGGAACCGCCCTTGCACGCGATTCAGGAAGTCATCATCACGCCCAATATCCAGGAGCGCAAACAGCGGATGCTGGCGCTGTCGGATGCGTTTGTGTTGTTGCCGGGCGGGCTTGGCACGCTGGATGAATTTTTTGAGGTGCTGACCGAAGCCCAGCTGCATGTGCACAACAAGCCGATCATCGTGATCAACCTGAAAGGCTATTACGAGCCGCTGCGGGCGATGCTGACGCATGTGATCGCAAAAGGATTTGCACGCGACGAGGTGCTCAGCCACTTCCGCTTTGCCGATACGGTGGAGGAGGCGCTGGACATGGTGGAGGCCATGCTCACAGCGAACGCCCGGCTGCGACCCGCCTGATCCGCCCTTCCAGCGCCACGATGACAAGCGCGCCCCAGACGCAGGCAAAGCCGATCACATCTGTACGGGTGAAGCTTTCGCCCAGAAGGGTGACGGCAAGCACCAGCGTGAGGGTGGGCGAGAGAAATTGTAGAAAGCCCAGGGTCACCAGCGGCACACGGCGGGCACCGGCGGCGAAGAGCACCAGCGGGATGGCTGTGAGTGGACCGGCGAAAATCAGCAGGGTGACGAGCTTGGCGCCCGCATAGGGAATGGCGCCTGTGCCGGTGACGCCCCAGAAAACCACGAGCACGAGTGTGACAGGAAAGAGCAGGCAGGTTTCCACGGTGAGACCATCGAGCGAATCCACC
>DATJDE010000120.1:0-4601 GCA_035497595.1 Rhizomicrobium sp.
CGGCGGGTTGATGCCGCTGACCGTGACAGGCGCCAATCCGGCGCTCTGTATTGATACCACTGTAAACGTCGCCTCCGCGCAGGTGAAGTCCGCTTTGCTGCTGGCCGCCCTTAACGCGCAGGGGCGCAGTCGCATCGTCCAGCCGGTGCTGACCCGCGATCATACCGAAAAAATGCTCAAGGCCTTTGGCGCCGAAATTACCGTCAATGCGCTGGCCGAGGGCGAGGAAATTCTCCTGACAGGCCCGGCAGAATTGAAGCCCTGCACGGTCGAAGTCCCGCGCGATCCATCCTCTGCGGCCTTTCCGCTGGTGGCGGCGTTGATCGTGCCGGGGTCCGAGCTGGTGATTCCGTCCGTGCTGCTCAACGAACGCCGCACAGGCCTGTTCGATACGCTGAAGGAAATGGGCGCAGACATCACCATCAGCAACATCCGGGAAAGCGGCGGCGAGCAGATCGGCGATCTTGTGGTGCGCAGTTCAGCGTTGAAAGGCGTGACTGTCCCTGCCGCGCGGGCGCCGTCGATGATCGACGAATATCCCATCCTGGCCATCGCCGCCGCCTTTGCGGAGGGCGAAACCACTATGAACGGCCTCGAAGAATTGCGGGTGAAGGAAAGCGATCGGCTCTCGGCCATCGTTGCCGGCCTGCGCGCCAATGGCGTGACGGTGGATGAGCGCCCTGACAGCATGGTGGTGACGGGGCAGGGCAGGGTGAAGGGCGGCGGTTTTGTTGCGACCCATCTGGACCACCGAATCGCCATGTCCTTTCTGGTGATGGGCCTTGCTTCGGCAGACCCGGTGACGGTGGACGATGTCTCGGTCATCGCCACCAGTTTCCCGGAATTCGAATCTCTGATGCGCGATCTCGGCGCGGAATTTTCAGCTCCCCTGACCTGAAAGCGGCCGTCTGGTTGATTCCGTCAGTTTGATTTTATATATAACCATTAAGTTATAAAACTTTCTGGTTATGATATGAGCCCCGCAGACCTTGATGCCACCTTCACCGCGCTTGCCGATCCTACCCGGCGCGCGATTCTCGCACGGCTGGCCTCAGGCGAGGCATCGGTGATGGAACTGGCGGCGCCCTTTCAGATCAGCCAACCCGCTATTTCCAAACATCTGAAGGTGTTGGAGCGGGCAGGGCTCGTTTCCCGCGGGCGCGATGCCCAGCGCCGCCCGGTGCGGGCCGAACAGGCCCGCGTGAACGAAGCCACAAAGTGGCTGGAAAATTACCGCCGCGCACTCGAAGGCAGCTTTCAGCGCCTCGATGCGTTGCTCGAAGACCTGCAAGCCGCAGACAAAGGACCAACGCCGTGAAACCCGCCAGAACGCTGAAAGTCGGCTATCCCGGCGAAGGCATCGTCACGACACGCCTGACTGAAGCCAATGGCATAACGACTCTCACAGCCACGGTTTTGTCTGAAAGCAAGCAAACGCGCGACGCGGTAATCGCGTCGGGCATGGAACAGGGCGCGAGCCAAACCTATGACAGGCTGGACGCACTGCTCCTAACGCACACATAGGAGGACGCTATGGTCGATGTCACAACACCGTCTGACCGCGAAATGGTCGTCACCCGTGCCTTCAACGCCCCGCGCCATCTCGTCTATCAATGCTGGACCAAGCCAGTGTTGGTCAAACACTGGCTCTACGGGCCGGAGACATGGAAACTGGTAACGTGCGAAATCGACTTGCGCGTGGGCGGCAAGCTGCGCTTCGTCTGGGGCGCAGTCCAAAGCGCAAGCAAGGGCATGAGCGGGGTTTATCAAGACATCATTCCCGACGAACGCCTCGTCTTCACCGAAAATTTTGATGAGGATTGGACCGGCGGCGAAACGCTGGTGACGCTGCAATGGCGCGAACAGAACGGCCACACAATCCAAACCCAGACCGTGCTCTACAGTTCGAAACAGGCCCGTGACAGTGCCATGTCCACTGATATGATCGAAGGCATGAAACAGGGGGATGAACGTCTGGAAAAGCTGCTCGAAACATTAAGTCCAACGCCTTAAGGCGGCATGCGTAAAGCTCTTGCCTGGGTCGCCGCGCTCTGCGTATCGGTTTTGCTTGCGGGGTGGGCGTGCGCGCAAGCGCCCGACACTTTGGCGCAAATTCCCGAACTCACCGTCACCACCTATGACGTCTCCGGACATTCCATCGATGCCATCCGGCAATCGATCGAAACAGCGCCCGCCCGTCCGCGCGATCCGAAGGATGGGCCGATGGATGCCTCAGCCAGTTGGCAGTATCGTTGGCAATGGCCCGAAGACGGCCATGGCAGATGTGATCTGTCACGCGTAGAGGTGACGTTCAGCGCCACGGTAATGTTGCCCCGGCTGGTCAGTTCTCCGCCGCCGGCCGTCTTGCAGCTATGGGCCAGCTATATCGCAGGCCTGAGAGAGCATGAGGCCGGACATCTGAGCTTCGCGCGCAGCCGGAAGGCTGAGATCATCGCCGTCATCAAATCCAGCAATTGCGCCACTGCCAACGCCGCCGCGAACCGGGTGCTGGACAAAATCAGAGCCCATGACCGCCAATTTGACCGCGAGACCGATCACGGACGCGCGTCCAATCTTGCCTTCCCCTGAAGCCGCAAAAGCGCCATTGAGCCGGGTTCGCCCGCGCGTTACGAGACAGGCGAACCACAAAGGCCGCGCCAGATGCCCAAACCCGTCGTGATTGCCGTCGATGGCACCGCCGCCTCCGGCAAAGGCACTCTCGCCAAAAAACTGGCCCGCCATTTCGGCTTTCCGCACCTGGATTCTGGCGCGCTCTACCGGCTGACCGCGCTGGCCGTGCTCGAACAAAACGGCGACCCGGCGAACGAGGCTGATGCCGCACGCGGCGCCCGTGCCATCGATCTGTCGCGCGCTGCCGATCCGGCCATCCGCACCGATAGCGTGGGCAAGGCCGCTTCGCGCGTCGCCGCCATCCCCGCTGTCCGTCAGGCCCTGTTCGATTTCCAGCACACTTTCGTCACCACCCCCCCAGACGATGCGCCGGGCGCGGTGATCGACGGGCGGGACATCGGCACCGTCATCGCCCCCGATGCGGCGGCCAAATTGTTCGTGGATGCCAGCCCTGCCACCCGCGCCCACCGGCGCTGGAAGGAATTGAACGGTTTGGGCATCGCGCGGGCGGAAGACGAGGTTTTGGCCGAAATCAACGCCCGGGACGCGGCAGACCGTAGCCGTCCGATCTCCCCCCTGGTCCAGGCGGCAGACGCCGCCTTGCTCGACACCACCGATTTGGATATAGACGCAGCCTTCGCAGCCGCCCTGTCTTTGGTCGAGGCCAAGGTCCGGGGGGCGCTCAAGCGCTAAGCCACAGGGGTTGGAAACCCGGCGGCGCATTTTCGGGCAGGCTCGCGAACATCTGAAAACCACACCCACCGCCTTGCGGGCGTATGTCCGCACGGAAGTCCGCCGCAAAATGCGGTTGGCATGAATGTTAGACCAAAGGACTTAAATGGCACGCGCCGAAACCCAATCCATCGCCACACCGAGCCGCGACGATTTCGCAGCAATGCTGGACGCCAGCTTCCTCACCCAGGCCCCCGCCGAAGGTAACGTCATCAAGGGCACCATTGTCGCCATTGAAAACGACTTCGCCATCGTCGACGTCGGCCTGAAGACAGAGGGCCGCGTCTCCCTGAAAGAATTCGCGATGCCCGGCCAGCCGGCCACCGTGAAGGTCGGCGACGAGGTTGAGGTCTATCTGGAGCGCGTTGAAAACGCGCTCGGCGAAGCCGTTCTGAGCCGCGACAAGGCTCGCCGCGAAGAAAGCTGGATTCGTCTGGAACGCGCCTTCAACGAACAGACCCGCGTCCATGGCGTGATCTTCGGCCGTGTCAAAGGCGGCTTCACCGTCGATCTCGATGGCGCTGTCGCGTTCCTTCCCGGTTCTCAGGTCGATGTGCGCCCGATGCGCGATGTCGGCCCGCTAATGAACCTGCAGCAGCTTTTCCAGATCCTGAAAATGGATCGTCGTCGCGGCAATATCGTCGTCTCGCGCCGCGCTGTGCTTGAAGAACGCCGTGCCGAAGAACGCACCAGCCTCGTTGCCTCGCTTCAGGAGAAGCAGGTTGTCGAAGGCGTGGTCAAGAACATCACCGACTACGGCGCCTTCGTCGATCTGGGCGGTGTGGACGGTCTGTTGCATGTCACCGACATTGCCTGGCGCCGCGTCAGCCACCCGACCGAAGTGCTCAATGTCGGCCAGAACGTCACCGTGCAGATCATCAAGATCAACCACGAAACACAGCGCATCAGCCTTGGCATGAAGCAGCTGCAGACCGATCCGTGGGAAGGCGTGGCCGCGAAATATCCGCCGGGCGCGAAGTTCACCGGCAAGGTCACCAACGTCACCGATTACGGCGCCTTTGTGGAGCTGGAACCGGGCGTCGAAGGCTTGGTCCACGTGTCCGAAATGAGCTGGGTGAAGAAGAACGTCGCCCCGTCCAAAATCGTCACACCGAACCAGGATGTCGATGTGCAGGTGCTGGAAGTCGATTCCAACAAGCGCCGCATCAGCCTTGGCCTCAAGCAGACGCAGGACAATCCGTGGCAGGCATTCGATGCCAGCCATCCGCCGGGCACCG
>DATJDE010000121.1:0-5814 GCA_035497595.1 Rhizomicrobium sp.
CAATCGGAATTTTGATGCACGTGTATTAGGTGCCGAAGTTGAAGGCAGCTGGGAACCGCTTCCGGGCTTGCGCTTCAACTTCGCCGGTGGCTGGGAAGATACCAAAATGGCCAAAGGCTCGAAGTCCGTCGATTTGATGGATCGGACCGGCGGCAATGAAGACTGGATGGTGGTCAAACCCTTCGCCACCCAGTCCTCCAACTGCATCATCCCGAAATATGTGATCGAAGCGCTCCTGCGTCAGGAGGTGCAGCTCAGCAATCTAAGCGGCACCAACAAGGTCTTTGCCTGCGCCCACGCCTATAATCAGGGCTTCGATCCGGTCACTCAGCTTCCCTATAGCCTGACCATGCCGGCCAAGAATGCGGCGGGCTACACAATTCCCGCTGGCTACAAAGGCTTCGATCCTTCAACCGCGCCTAATAATGGAGAAGGCTTCTATAAAGACCTGAGCGGCAACGAGCTTCCCAACGCGCCCAAATTCACCACCTCCATCGGCGCGCAATATTCCATGCCGGTAACAGAGGATTGGGCAGCCACCTTACGGGGGGATTTCTACTGGCAGGATGCGTCCTGGGCGCGCGTCTTCAACGACGATCCCTATGATCGCATCCGCGGCTACAGCACGGTCAACCTGTCGCTCATCCTCACCAGCCAAAGCGGCTGGCAGGCCATGGGCTTCATGAAGAACGTGTTCAACAAAACCGCCATCACCGGCACCTTCCTCAATTCCGATGACAGCGGCCTCACCACCAACGTCTTCCTCACCGACCCGCGCCTGATCGGCGTGCGCATCACGAAAAATTGGTGAGCCGATGAGACACGTCACACAAAAGCTGTCACCCCCGGCGAGCGCACTTAGCGCGAGGGAAGGGGGCCCAGGCGTCCAACACCGGTCGGTATCAAAACCCGGACTTAAGGGGGGAATTCAATAATGAGCGAACTCATCAACACCACAACGGCCTCGCACGACATCAGGTGGCAACTTCTCACCTCAGTCGCTGCCTGCACGCTGCTTGCCGCCATCACCATCACACCGGCAAATGCCGCGGAAGAAGACCGCCCCACCGTCTGGATCGAACTTGGCGGCCAATTGCAACGCCTGCAAAACAGTCAGGAACCGTTCCGTCCCGCCTTCCTGAATGTGCAGCCGCGCCCTAATTACGAGGTGATCTCCCCGGATGTGCCGCAACGCCTGCCACGTTACGCAATCAGCGGCGAAGCCATGATCAGCCTCATGCCGCATGGCAGTGACTGGGCACTGTCCGCCGGTGTGCGCTATGGCCGTGCCAACGGCAACAAAATGCTGCACCAGCAGACCCAGACCAAGCAGATGATGAAGACGGTCTTTTTCGCGAACCCGAAATCGATGTACCGCACTTTCACACGCTGGGGGCACGAAAAAGTATCTCACAAGCAGAGCTATCTGATTGCCGATTTTACGGCGGGCCGCGATGTAGGCATCGGCTCACAATCGACTGTAAATTCGCTGATTAATTTTGGTGTTCGCTTCGCCCAGTTCAGTTCGCGCAGCTCCGTGCGCCACTCGGCTCTGCCCGATCCGCATGTTACCCCCGTCCCGACCGGCATGGGCTTCAACAAATATAAAAACATAGGGTTTCAACACACCTATCTCGCCAACCTTGAAAGTGAACGCTCCTTCCGTGGCATCGGCCCATCGCTGTCATGGGATGCGTCCGCCCGCCTGTCAGGCAATGATGACGGGGACGAGATTACGTTCGACTGGGGAGTCAACGGCGCGCTGCTGTTCGGCCGTCAAAAGGTCGGCGGCAGTTTCGAAACGACATCGCGCCTATTCGACGGGGTCGTCTATGAGATCAAACGCCCGCCCACCGTCACCACCCGCAACCATGCCACGCTGGATCGCTCCCGCTCCCGCATCGTCCCCAATCTCGGCGGCTTTGCAGGCGTGTCCTTCAAATATCCCAACGCCAAAGTCAGCCTCGGCTACCGGGCAGACTTCTTCTTCGGCGCGATGGATGGCGGCATCACCAAACGGACCAGCGAAGACAGCTCCTTCCACGGCCCCTTCGCCAAAGTCAGCATCGGCCTGTGAAAACATAGCCGCCTTGCACATTTGATGGGTGCAGCCCGGTTCGGATCGCTCTAGATACGTGCGCGATTCGAACCGGCTGCGCCTTGCCCACCACCACCGCCCGACATCTCAGCCTTGCCCACGCCATCCTCGCCCTCGCGGTCATGGTGGTGTGGGGCACCAATTTCGTCGTCATCAAGCTTGCCCTCGGCCAGTTGCCGCCGCTGTTGTTCGCCAGCATGCGCTTCTTCTTCGCCGCCATGCCCCTGGTGTTTTTCCTCAAACGCCCAGCCGTGCGCTGGAGGAATCTTGCCGCCTATGGTCTCTTGATCGGCGCCTGCCAGTTCGGCCTTCTTTTCATCGCCATGAAGGCCGACATCTCGTCCGGCCTCGCCTCGCTGGTGGTGCAAACCCAGGCTTTCTTCACCGTGGGCCTGGCCATGCTGTTCACGGCCGAGCGCCTGCGCCCCTATCAATGGATGGCGCTAGCGCTGGCCACAGGCGGCCTCGGCCTCATCCTCGCCCATGCAGGCGGCGGGCCGGATGCAACGCCGCTGGGCCTCGGCCTCACCATTCTGGCGGCAATGTCCTGGGCCGGCGGCAATCTGGTCGCCCGCTCAGACGGGCCGGTGAACATGCTCTCTTATATAGCGTGGGCGAGCCTGTTCTCTTTCCCGCCGCTGCTCGCCCTGTCGCTGATCTTCGAAGGCTGGCCCGCCATCGCCAGCGGCCTGTCCCACGCCACCGCCCTCACCTGGGCTGCCGTGGCCTATCAATCCGTCGGCAACACCCTGTTCGGCTACGGCATCTGGGGCTTTCTCATGGCCCGCTACCCCACCGCCACCATCTCGCCGCTGTCGATGCTGGTGCCGGTCACCGGCATGGCCGCCTCGGCGCTGATTCTCGCCGAACCCCTCCAGGGCTGGAAGCTCTCCGCCGCCGCCCTTGTCCTGGCTGGCCTTGCCATCAACGTTTTCTGGCCACGGCGGCGCGCGCGCACGCCAGTCCGCACATAATCCGCAAAGCTTCCACAGCGCTAAAGCCCTGCGCACACAGGCAAATAGACAGCCCCAGCGCAACGCTTGCGCCCGCCCCTGATTAATCGCTTGTCATAATGTCGCACCTCGCGCAGGATTACCCCCAAGGTGAACACCTGAAGGAGGCGCGAGATGCAAGTCAGGCACATTCTTTTCGACAAAGGGCGCGAAATTCACGCGATCACGGCCGATGCCACGCTGGCCGAGGCGATCCGCATCCTGGCGCAGCGGCGCATCGGCGCGGTGGTGGTTACGGGGGAAGATGGCTCTCTGGTCGGCATCCTGTCCGAGCGCGATGTGGTGCGCGCCCTTGCTGAAGGGCAGGGCGCAGTCCTCAACAGGCCGCTCAGCGCCTTCATGACCCGCGGCATCACCACCTGCACCGAAGACGATACGGTGGATGATCTGATGGAGCTGATGACCCTGGGCCGCTTCCGCCACATCCCGGTGCTGTCGCACGGCGCCCTTGTCGGCATCGTCTCGATCGGCGACGTGGTGAAAACCCGAATCGCCGAAACCGTGCGCGAAGCGGCGATCCTGCGCGATTACATCGCCACAGGTTAAACTCCGTGTACGGATCGTCCAGGTTCCACCGGCCATGCCCTGCGCCGCCGGTGGAACGGGCACGCCCCTAACCGCGTTTACGTCCTGATAACGGGCCAATTTCAGGCCCGAACCAGGAGATTGAGATGAGACTCGCCAAATTGCTGTGCGCCAGTGCAACCGTGGCGCTGCTCACCGGGGCCGCTTATGCGCAATCCCAAACCAGCGCGCCCTCCAGCCCCGCGGAGCAGGCGCAAACCCAATCCCTCAATGCAAATGCCCAGGCAGGCATGGTCAATCCGGCAGACCAGGCGCGCTATGAGGAGCAGCAAAACCAGTATCTCCAGCAACAGCAGGAATATCAGAACCAGCGCGCCGATTATGCCGCGCAGAAAGCCCGTTATAATCGCCAGCGCGCCCACTACGCCTCGCAACGCGCCGCCTATTACGCGGAAACCGCGACAGATGCCGAAGCCGTGCCCACCGCTCCGCCGCCCTATCCCGATGAAGCCAATCTCAACCGGCTCTACGTCATTGCCGATCCGGTGAGCGAACTGTCCCGCGCCCCGCTGGTCGATGGCCAAGGCAAATGGGTCGGCCGCGTGCGCGAAGTGCAGACCACCAATGGGTTCGCAGACCGCCTGAAAGTCTATCTCTATCGCGACCACCGCTATGTCTGGCTGCGCCCCAGTATGTTGCGCTACGACGCCGCCAATGGGGTGCTGTTCACCCCGCTGGATTTCCGCGCCTTGCGCAGCATGCCGCGCGCCAGCGCCTGATCGCGTATGAAAGAAGGGCCGGCCTCCCACCGGCCCTTCTTGCGCGATCCACCCAGCAGAAAATCAAACGTCATAATAAGCCTCATAAACAAGGCCGAACTGCACACGTCCGATAAAAATCTCGCCCATCACCCAGCGCGCGCCACACAGCACCACTGCGCACCATCGCGCGGCTGACATCGTCTTGCTGCACCACCTGTCTCACGCGGTGGCAGCTCCGTTCACAAGTGATAGACATATCACATGGCCCAAACACAAGGTCACCGCCGCCGCCGCAAACCAGTCCCCCGCACGCCGGAGGCAACCCGCGCCCGGCTGATCGTTGCTGCCCAAACCCTGTTCAACACAAAAGGCTTCGACGGAACCGACAGCAATCGCATCGCCCGCAAAGCCGGTTTCGCGCCCCAAACCTTCTATCGCCACTTCCCGGACAAAACGGCCATCTTCCTTGCCGTCACCGACCAGTGGTGGCGCGCCGAAGCTGAAACCTACGCCAGGGCCCTCGGCCTCCCCCTCAGTGGCGGCGTAAACCCCAGTGCCCGCGCAGCGGCGAAAAAGGTTCCCCGCGCAGCGGCAAAACCTGCCCCTCGGACAGCCGCGCGTATTTTGCTCGGGTTCCATACCGAGTGGCGCATCTTCCGCCGGGCCTTGCGGAACTTGGCGGGCAGCACGCCCGCCGTCGCCATGGCACGCTGCGCCGCCCGCCAGGCCCAACTGACCGCGCTGGCCTCGCTGGCCCCGGTTCCTCGGGGTTCCCGCCCCCAGACCCATCTCAGCGCCCTGTTAACCGTCGAGCGGCTCTGCGATGCGGCAGCCGATGGGGAACTTGCCGATCTTGGCCTGTCCCAGCGCGCCATCCTCACCCTGATCGAGGACAGCCTCCTTGTGCTGCTGCGGCGGACCCAGCCGTGAAGCGGCAAAAAAAGAGATTCTCCCCCTAATGCTGCACCGCGGCCGCGCGGGCCTCAGCCAATAGTGGTCAGGCGGTTTCCCACCACAGCCATTAGCGCCGCGCAGCTTTCCCAACGTTCTAAAAAACCGGGCAAATTCAGATGTTTGCGAATAATCCACAGTGCGGCGAAGAAATTTTACTTTTACGTTTGACACCACCAGATAGCCCACCTATACACCGCGCCTCGCCGGACCCCGGGGCCAACGCCCTGACGGACCGGACGGGACCGCGGAAGAACGAAAGTTCGACCAAAGTCGCTCTTTGACATTGTGATTTAAGGAAGGGGAACGTGGGCGGCGGCTTGATCGCTTCGCGTGTGACGAAAGTCACACGTTAATGAATCGAGCCATTCAAATGCTCGCGTTCTCAAATGCAAAGAAAAACATGTACGTTCGATGTTTCGCAAGAAGCATCAAACTCCGTCATGTAAGTATTTGCGAACAACGA
>DATJDE010000122.1:0-7445 GCA_035497595.1 Rhizomicrobium sp.
TGCCGACATCCATGGCGCCGAAGAGGAAATCGGCGCGATAGCCGAAACTGACTTTGGCGTTGGGATAGCGGACCGAGAGCCCGGCGAAGGCACCGAGATTGGGTACAGCGACCGAGCGGGCGCGCGTGCTCTCAGCGTTTCGCGGCGTATAGAGCGGATTATAGGTGAAATGTGCCAGGACCGAACCTTGCGTGCTCTTATGCGTTATGTGGGCGCCGCTGGTGAAATGAGACACATGGGCTTTCTGGCGACCGAACAGCACCGCGCCATTGAACCCCCAATCGAGGGATAGTTCAGCATCGTCCTTGTCGCCTAAGAGAGCAGCCGAGGCATTCCACGACAGAGAGGGACCGATGCCGCGGAAGCTGCGCTGCTGCTCGGCGATCATCTTGTATTGATAGAAGCTTGCGTATTGCATCACATGGGCAACCTTGGGCCGCGCGTCCGCCGTGGAATTCGAGGCGGCGGAGATTTGTGCGAAGCGCACACCTATGCCGACGTTGGATGTGCCGTTGCGCCCGAACATGCCGAGGCCGACATCCTTGCCCACCTGGAAATCGAGCAGCATGTGGCTTTCGGAAGCCCTTGTTTCCGCATCGGCGAATTCAGCGGCGTAGAGCGGTAGCTTCAGCTTGGTCGGGCCGAAGGTGAAATATTTATAGGGGCTCGGGCCCTGTTCGTGGGCCTGCTGAGTTGTGTTGGCGCGGCCGTAACGGACGGCGGCACTGAAGGTCCAGTCCGATGCTTCGGGTTGGAAGAGCAGCTTGCCTTCCAGGCCGAAAGCCCGGCGTGCCAGCCGCTGGTTCTGTGCGAACAATGCGGGATCGTAGGCGCCCGGCGGTACATTGTAATCGGCGCCCTCCGGCGAAGGCACCGGCGTGAGCGACATGAACGGCGCGGTGAAGGGGCTGCCCGTGCCTTGCAGATAATCCATCTGGCCGCCGAGCTCGATCCAAACGGTGGGGCGGCTCGTATCCTCGGCCCGTGCAACGGAGGCTGACGTCATATAGGCCGCAAGCGCCAACGCCGATGCTGTGGCCAGCAATTGCCTGGTGATGAAGGCACGATTTTCGCAAGGCGTGATCAGTTCGCTCATTGTTGGATTCCCCCCTTATGAACACCCGTAACAGCAGCTTTATCTGTCGTGGCCCGCAAATGCGGGCCATCCAGTCGGTGTTGTTCCGGTGCTCGCAATTTCATTGAAATTTTCTCCTGTCCCTTAGAGAACAGAGCAACGTCACCTGGGTGGCCCGCATTTGCGGGCCATGACAGGGTTGGAGCGTGGAGATTGTTTTCCATCGCGCTCACCAGTTTTTCGTGATGCGCACGCCAAACAGGCGTGGATCGGTGAGGAAGACGTTGGTGGTGAGGCCCGTGTCGTCCGAGTTCAGGAACGCACCTGTGATTGCTGTGGTATCGAATACGTTCTTCACATAGCCCATCACCTGCCAGCCATCCTGACTGGTGAGAATGAGCGCAAGATTGACGTTGGTGTAGCCGCGGATGCGATCATACGGCCTGTCGTTGAAGATGCGCGCCCAGGAGTAATCCTGCCAGTAATAATCGCCGCGCAACGTACCGGCCCAATTGTCCGTCAGCGGAATGCTGTATTCGGCGGAGAACGATGCGGTCAGCGGCGGGGCATTGGGCAGTTCATGGCCGCCCAGATCTTTGGCAAAACCCGCGCCGCCATTGGGTGCGGTGGACGGATCAAAGCCGTAATAATGCGAGCCATCGGACAAAGTGATGTTGGTGCTCGGGCTATAGGGCAATAGCGTTATGGGGTCCTTGTTATCGGAATAGACATTGCCGCAAGCGGAAACAGCCGGATTGCCCTGCCCGTACGAGGCATAATTGAGGAGCATCGCGCGCACCACTTCCGCAGGAAGAATGCAGTTGGACGGCAGGGTGACGAAGGGCTTGAAGACCAGCCAATCGTTATGGCCAGCCGTGCGATCCATCAGATCGACCGATCGCGCACTATCGTCGACTCGGGTGTGCTCATATCCTCCCGCGAAGCGGAAGCGCAGGCCCGGCAGCGGCTCGTAGGTCGCTTCCACTTCGGCGCCTCTGACCGTCGCATCGAAGTTCAGGTTGATGGAGGTACGGTCTACGATCTCGGAGATCTGATAGCCCTTGTAATCGTAATAGAAGACGTTGCCGTTCAAGGTGATGGCGCCATCAAGCAGCGTATTCTTGGTGCCCAACTCAAAGGCATGGATATATTCCGGCGCGAAGGTGAGCGGATGAATCGGCACGCCCGATTGCGTGGTGCTGCCGTAAGAATAAAGCACCGCACCTGGAGGATTGGCGCCGCCCGCTTTATAGCCACGCGCGTAAGACGCATAGACCAGAGTTTGATCGGTGAAATCGAGTTTAGGTGTCCAATTGACTGCGAAACGGCCGGTGAACTTTTTCCACTCCTGATCGACTACGCCTGTCGACGCATAGCCATAGCCGTTGGCGAGTAACTCGCTGGGGATCAAGGTGAAATGCTTCTGGTCGTCGGTCCAGCGCAGGCCCCCGGTCAGCTTGATGTCCTGGGTGAGTTGGTAATAGGCCTCGCCGAAAACGGCATAGGAGTTCAACGCATAAGGATTCTGGCTGAGAAAGTAGTTGTGACCCTTGGCATTGACGCTGTCGAGGGGATTTGGATCGGTATAGTAACAGACGGATGTGGGCTGCCCCGCGCCTTGCGCCGGATCATTGTATTGGGGGTAGAAGCCGCCGCTGCGCAGGGTGCAGTTCGCACTATAGGTGGTGCCAATAGCTGGATTGGCCAGCATAGTCAGCGTGTTGGCAAAGACGAAATAATCCTCTTTGGTTTCATAGTGCATGTAGTTGCCACCAACGCTGAAGTTCAGCGGGCCCGAGAATTTAGAGGCGAGACGGATTTCCTGATTCAGCTGCCAAGCGTTTTCACGCGAGATGTCTTGTGCGATCAACCGGCTGCTGCAGCCAAGTTGAGGGTCGCAAAATTCTCGGTCGGTACCGAGAATGCTTCCCGCTCCAAACATGCCGGTGCTGGTGTTGAAGCGATTGAAATCCTCGGTGGACCAGAGGAAATCCTGGTTGTAGCCGGTCTGCGAAATGACGGTGAGGCTGGGTGTGATGCCGACATCCACATTCAACTGAACTGTGTCGTTCTTGGCCTTGTAGCGAGGGTCGATGGAAGTTTCGATCAAGCGCAGGTCGGTGGATTGGCGCGTATCGGCGTAAGGATTCTTGACCGCCATGCCGCCACTGACCCATCCTGCCACCACATAAGGCAGCGAGAAACCGTTGGGTACGCCGAAGGACTCTTCCGCATAAAGTGAGGCGGGCAGACAACCCTGGCTCAGAGAGGCGGTGGTGAGCTTGAAGGCCTGGAGGATGGCAACGCTGCCCAACTGCACTTCGGGCACAGCAAGACCGGCGGCGGTCTTCACACCGGGATCGGTCTTGCAAAGCTGTTTGGCGGTGCGCATCCGGTCGTCGTCTTCGGAAAAATGCTCCCAGACGAGATTGGCCTGCACATTCTCCAGCGGCTTCCAGCCAATGGTGACGCGGCTCGACCACAGATTACGGCCATCGACCTGATTGCCGGTGAGGCCGTTGGTGGTGTAGCCGCTGCGCTTGGTCCACTCGCCCGCGACGCGGATGGCAAGGCGATCATCCACGATGGGAAGATTGACCATGCCTTCGAAACGGCGATTTTTGTAATTGCCAATATCGCCGGAGAGCTTGGCTTCGAACTGATCAGTCGGGCGGGCGGAGACGAGATTGACCACGCCTGCGGTCGCGTTACGGCCATAGAGCGTGCCTTGGGGGCCGCGCAGAATTTCGACTTGAGAGACGTCGAAGAACTCCTGTTCGAAGAAATGATTGCGGATGAACGGCATGTCGTTGAAAGCAACCGCCACCGCCGGATCGGTGGTCACCGAGATTGCTTGTGTGCCGATGCCGCGAATCTGAATGGAATAGCCGGTGAAGTTTGTTTTGGTGAAAGTGAGGTTTGGCACCTGCTTCACCAGATCGGGGCCGCCTGCGGTTTGGGTGGCGGTGAGTTGTTCCTGGCTCAGCGCGGTGATGGCGATGGGGATGGATTGCACATCGCCGCCGCCGAGCTTGGAGGATGTGACGGTAACGGTTTCGACACTGGCGCGCGGCGGGGGCGCCACCTGGGCGAGTTGTATGGACGCGATATCTATCTGGGAATGTGTTTCAGGCACGATGCCGACAACGCCTGTACTATCGCGCCGCGCAACAAACCCTGTACCCGAGAGGATTCGCGAAAGTGCGTCCGTCGCCGGGAGATTGCCCTTTACGCCGCGCGAATGAACCCCACCAATCTGGTCACTGGGGATCATCAAGTGCACCCCGGATTGCGCGCTATAGCTGTTCAATGCCGCTTCCAGAGAACCGCCAGGCACATCGAAACTGGAGGCAAATGCGCTAGATGCGATAACGCCCGCACAAGCCGTCCCCATCAACCATGGCTTTAAGTGTTTGAGATTCAGCATTCAAAATTCCCCCTCTGTGTGGCCGTCACCGTGTGCATGGCCGCAAATTTTCGAAATTGTCCCTCAGTACGAAATGACGATTTCAGCCTCTCGCTCGCTGACGCGTAAGCCCAGGAAATTTCGCGCCATACGCGCAAATCCTTCGACATCATGGGTGGGCAGCGTCGCGGTTATCACGCGCGCGCCAGCTTTCGCATCGCCGATCACGATTTTGCGATGGTTATAGCGATTGTATTCGTTCGCGACCTCAACAAGCGTGGTGCGCTGAAACACGAGCACACCGCGCTGCCAACCAAGTTCGCGCGCCATTTCGTTGCTCGACTTACGGGTCACGAAAAGGCTGCGTGCGGTGGCGTGCGCTTCGTCACCCGGCAAGAGAACGGCGGATTTTGCGGTGCCCCTTGCTTCCAGACGCGCGCTGCCTTCGATTAATGCGACCCTCAGGCTGGCGCCGTCTTCACGGACCAGAAATTTCGTTCCGAGATCGACAACACGATGGTTGGCTGCCAGCACAACAAATGGGCGCGCTGCATCGTGTTTGACATCAAACAGGGCTTCGCCCCGCACCAATTCCACAACACGCCGGTCCTTTGTAAACTTCGTCCGTAAAATGGTGTTGGTATTGAGTTCGATACTTGAGCCATCTGCGAGCGGGACAGTTTGGCGCCCTCCGACAGGTGTCTCATAAGTGGTCTTGTGCGGCTGTGAAAGCCATAGGCTCGTTGACGTGCCAATTGCGATAACGCCCATAACGGCAGCGGCGATCATACCAATCAATGGAGTCTTCCGCCGTGCTGCCAGAACAGCGGGCTTCCCCGGCTGCGCCAAGGAACTCAGCGCGTTGAGCCTGTCAGCGCGATCCCAGACTGATTCAAGACGCCAGAAGGCAATCCGATGGGCCATTGATTCCGAAAGCCAGGTCTGCAGTGCCTCTTCGTGCCCGTCGCTCCACGCTTGCCGGTCTCGGCGCGCGACAAGGAAGTCGGCGGCGCGGGCCTGAACATCAAGGGCCGGGCCGGGCGCAACCGTGTCGATTGCCTCTTTGCTCACGTTGCCCTCCTGATATCGGCGTCTTCCCGCAGCAGAATCTCCGCCATGGCGCGCACGCCATCACTCAGGTCGCGCTTGACGGTGCGTTCGCCCACATTCAGGCGCACCGCAATCTCGGCAATCGAGAGTCCATCGATCTTGTGCATTACAAGAGCCGTGCGAATACGCTCGGGCAGCTTCTCCAGGACCTTCTGCAATCGGCGCAGTTCTTCGCGCGCAATCACAACCCGATCAGGCGCGGGCTCATCGATGGCGATGTTCAAAACATCGAGATCTTCGACCGCCTCGATGGAGACGATCTGTTCGTGCTTGATACGGTTGATAAGAAGATTGCGTGCGACGGTGAATACGAGTGCGCGTGTCGATTTGGGCAACTCTTCTGAAGCGGCGGCACAGACACGCATGTAAACGTCCTGACATATATCTTCGACATCAGCCCTGTTACGCCTGCTCCGTTTCAAAAATTGAATCAGAACAGACTCCAGCGGCAGCACCTCGCGGACAAACCACACTCGGACCTCGGACATGCGCACGGGATCGCCCACAGTGTTTGTGGCCGTCGTGGCGCGCCCGGTTTCTGGCGTTTCGACCATTCCCTCGTTTTCCCGGCCGTTCAGATCTCGGTTCAAGCCCACACTGATTAAGACAACCGAAGCGGGCTCAGGGGCCAAAAAAGTTCGCTTGAAAGAAAATTACTCACCAGACCTTGAGCTATGCGAACGGGTTATCGACCCTTGGCGTCAAGGTGGGGGGCGGTAGACGCGGTGTTCTAGGGTAGGGGCAGGCCCCAACCGAGGCCCGCGAGCAATTTTGGACTACATATTCTTCCATTGCGGTGGACGCTTTTGTGCAAATGCAGTCACGCCCTCTTTGAGATCCTGTGTGCGGAACAGCCATTTGAAGATTTGGGTGTTGGCGGCAAGTGCGGATTTTAGATCTTCGATCTCTTCCAGCCTGTTCAGGGCCTGCTTGCTCGCCCGCACGGCTGTGGGAGAGGCCGCAATGATGGTCTGTGCGATTTCACGCGCCGCGGCCACGCTGTTACCAGGCGTCGTAACGGAATTTACAATGCCCAGACGCGAGGCCTCCTCCGCCACGATATGACGACCTGTAAGGATCAAATCCATGGCAGCTTTACGGCCGATCTGCCGCGTAAGGCGTTGCACCCCACCCGCACCGGCAAACAAACCCACTTTCACTTCCGGCAACGCAAATTTTGCCGAAGGATCTGCAACGGCAAGGTCGCACGCAAGCACGATCTCCATCCCGCCACCCATGGCGATGCCGTTGACCGCAGCGATGATTGGTTTTTCGCGGTCAAAGCGGCTGCACAAACCACCAAAGCCAGTGGCGGGAACCGACATGTCGCCGCCCTTGGCTGTGGCCTTCAGATCGTTGCCGCTCGAAAACGCGCGATCCCCTGCACCGGTTATGATCGCGGCCCACAAATCGCTATCTCGCTCGAACGCGTCCCAAATCTCATGCAGTTCGAAATGGGCGTCACTGTGCAGCGAATTAAGGCTTTCTGGACGATTGAGCGTGACTTCGAGCAGGTGACCGCGCCGCTCGACCATGACAAATTCAAACCGCCGGTGGAGAAAACCCACCTGCACCGGAGCCCCGATGTGGTCTCGCGCGACAATGAAATTGGTATCACCTTCATGTTCAATCTGAATCTTCTGGCCAATGGCATCGCCTTGCGCCAGCGCCGCAAGCGTGGCGCGATGGCCATTGCGAACCCGCGCCAATATCCGTTTATCGCCAACACGGCCGACGATCGTACCGCGTTGCGGTTTGCCCTTGGTGTAGGTGACGGTAAAGGATTCGATTGTGGCCTCGACGTTTTCACTGAGCAGTTCCGCTGGTGTTTCGTCGTCGATCGCTTTTTGAATG
>DATJDE010000123.1:0-10519 GCA_035497595.1 Rhizomicrobium sp.
TTTTGTGCCCAAGATCGCCTCCACCACCATTGTCGATCTGGCTACGCTGTTGGGGCCGAATGTTTCGCAGAAGGTGGTGGGCATTCGCCCCGGCGAGAAATTGCACGAAACGATGATACCGGCGGATGATTCGCGCTGGACAGTGGAGATGGAAGACCGCTTTGTGATTTTGGCCAGCTTTGCGGCGGCAGCGCGCGAAGCCTATCTGCATCGCGGGGCGCAACCGGTGCATGAGGGCTTTGCCTATTCGAGCGACAGCAACCCTGAACATCTCGATGTGCGGGGCCTGCAAAAACTGCTGGCGCAAGCTTTCGCCTAGATGACACGAGCGCTCCAACCTGAGCGCGTGGACGCGCACCCCGTGCCGCAACCCTTTCTACCCTATGGCCGCCAGCTCATCGAAGAAGATGATATTGCGGCGGTGACGGCGGTTCTGCGGGGCGACTTTCTCACCACCGGACCTTCGGTGCGCCGGTTCGAGAAAAAACTCGCCCAGACTGTGGGCGCGAAACACGCTGTCGTCTGCGCCAATGGGACGGCGGCGCTGCACATGGCGGCGCGCGCGCTCGAGCTTGGACCGGGCACAACGATTGTTGTGCCCGCGATTACCTTTCTGGCGACGGCGAGTGCGCCGCATCTGAACGGGGCGGAGATTGTTTTTGCCGATGTTGACCCGACAACCGGCCTGATGGGGCCGAGCGAACTTGCGGCGGCCATTGCGCGCGCGGGCCGGGTGGATGCGGTGTTCAATGTGCATCTGAACGGGCAATGCGGTGCACTTGAAGAAATCGCTGCAACTGCGCGCGCACATGGCGCGAAGATTGTGGACGATGCCTGCCATGCGCTGGGCACACGCTATGTTGCTCAGGATGGCGCGCTCACGCCCATCGGCGCCAATGCCCATTGCGATCTGAGCGTCTTTTCCTTTCACCCGGTGAAAACAATTGCCATGGGGGAAGGCGGCGCGGTCACCACCAACGATCCAGAGCTTGCCGTGCGGCTGGAACGTGCGCGGGGCCATGGCATGGTGCGCGAGGCGGCGGAGTTTGTGAACACGGACGATGCGTTTGCGGCAGATGGTGCGCCCAACCCGTGGTATTATGAAATGGGCACGCCGCAGTTCAACTGGCGCGCCAACGATATTCAATGCGCGCTCGGTGTTTCCCAGCTCGGCAAGCTGGAGCGATTTGTCACCCGCAGGCGCGCGCTGGCCACCCGTTATGACAAGCTGCTCTGCGGTCTTTCACCTGTGCTGATGCCCTTGGGGCGCACGCGGTCTTGCCTTGCCGCCTGGCATCTTTATGTGGCGCAGATTGATTTTCGGGCTGCCGGTCTTATCCGCGGCGCCGTGATGCGCGATCTGGCGCAGCAGGGAATTGGCACGCAGGTGCATTATTACCCGGTGCATCGCCAGCCTTATTATGCAGGGCGCTATAAAACACCGCGCCTGCCCGGGGCGGACCACTATTATGACCGCGCGCTCAGCCTACCACTATTTGCATCGATGACAGATGACGATGTTTCGCGCGTGACCGACGCTTTGGCCCACATTTTCGGCGCCTAGGTCAGGCTTTCTCGTCCACAAGCTGGATCTGATGCTCGAAGATGTATTCGCGCATCTGGATCATCTGCTCGGTCGGCCACTGGCGCACGATATCGCCGGTTTTGGTGTCTACCAGCTTGTAGATAAAGCCGTTGACCGATTTGACCTGTGAGATTTCCAGCCGGACATCTGGCGATGCGCCCGCTGGGGGCACCGCATCGGGTGTTTCGACGTCGGCGAATTTGGCTTTTGTGTCGGCGGCTGCATAAGAAGAAGCAGACGAGGAGGCCCGTTTGACGGCATCACTTTCCCCCGCTTTATGAGCGTTTGAAGCGATATCCACCATCGGCCAAACTCCTCGCCTGCGTCTTCAGTTTACGCACGAACTGCCCCACTTACGCACGAACTGCCCCACCAATTATCTTTTATAGTCCGGAGCGCGGTTACGAACGCCGCCGCGCTCCGGCAGGAAAAGCGGCGAGGGCTGAACTCGAGCCCTCGCCAAACGTCTACTAACGGAACAGCGACAGCGTGATCGACGGCGCGGAATTTGCGATCGACAAGGCCTGCACACCAAGCTGCTGCTTGACCTGCAAGGATTGCAAACGCGCACTTTCCTTTGCCATGTCCGCATCCACAAGATTGCCGATACCGGCGGTCAATGTGTCGGACAGTTTCTGCACGAAATCGGCCTGGATCGAGAACTTCTTGGCGCCCGAAGACAGACGCGCGAGCGCGCTGTCGACGTTTTTCAAGGAGGTTTCGATGGTCGCAATCATGGTCGATGCGCCAGTCTGGCTGGTGATTGACGCGGCGGTTGACAGCTTCACGATCGACCCGGAGAGGCTCATATTCTCGGCCTTCACGGTGATCTTCTTCGTGCCGTCCGATGAGGCAAGCGCCGTGATCTGGGTCGTAGAACCGTCGATCAGGTCGAAGCCATTGAACACTGCGTTCGACACGATCGTAGAAATCTGATCGCGCAGGGCGGTGAAGTCTTCATTGAGGGCGGCGCGGCTGGCCGTATCCATGGATGCGTCGGAGGCCGAAATCGCCTTCTGCTTCATCTGGATGAGCAGATCGGAGATGGACTGGCCGGCCGACATCGCGACGTCGATCGAAGAAATGCCGCGATTGAGCGAGTCGGTCACCGAAGAATAGCCCGCCACATTGCCACGCATGGATTGGGCGATGGCAAAGGTCGCGCCGTCGTCTTTTGCCGACGCAACTTTCAAGCCGCTGTTGATGGCGGACTGTGTGCTGGTCAGCTGGGCATTGGTTTTGTTGAGGTATTGCAGGGCGACCATAGCGCCCACATTGGTATTTACGCTAAGCATTCTTGTCTCCATTCTGGCGTTTACATGCGAGCGTTTTGCTCGAAGGGGCGTTTTGCCCCTGCAGCCTTAAAGGCAAGGCTCGTGCCGAACGGCGGATAAGGTTTGGCTAACTTTCTTTGTCGTGGAAGGTGCCGGAAATATTTGCCCAACAAAACGTTACCGCACCAAATTATGCCCCGGCAGATTTTGCCGGGAGCGGCAATTTTTGCCGCATGACTGGGCAGAAATTGCTCTATAGGCGAAAAAAAAGGCGGCGGGAGAGCCCGCCGCCTTCGCTTTTGTTTTGTGAGGACGCCTAGCGGAACAGCGACATGATGATTTGCGGCGAGGTGTTGGCAATGGAGAGCGCCTGAACCCCGAGCTGCTGTTTGACCTGCAACGATTGCAGCCGCGCACTTTCCTTGGCCATGTCGGCATCGACCAGGTTTCCGATGCCCGAACTCACGGTATCGGAGAGTTTTTGCACGAAATCGATCTGCACCGAATATTTCCGCTCGCCGCTCGAAAGCCGGGCCAGCGCACTGTTGACGTTGGTCAGTGATTTTTCGACGGTCTGGATCATCGCCGACGCCTGAGACTGCGTCACAATGGAGCCAGTTTTACTGATGGTGACAATCGAACCGGACAGGCCAAGGTTTTCGGCCTGGACCGTGATCTTGCGCGAGCCATCGGAGGAAGCGAGCGCGGTGATCTGCCCGGTCGAACCGTCGATGAGGTTGAAGCCGTTAAAGACCGCGTTCGAGATGATCGAGGTGATCTGGTCGCGCAATGCGGTGAAATCTTCGTTGAGCGCTTCACGATTGGCGGTATCCAGCGACTGATCGGATGCCGCTGCTGCCTTCTGCTTCATTTGAATCAGCAGATCCGAAATCGATTGCCCGGCGGACAAAGCCACATCGACCGCGGAAACCGCACGATGCAAACTGTCGGTGACAGCGGAATAACCGGCGACGTCGCCGCGCATATCCTGCGCGATGGCGAATGTCGCGCCATCGTCTTTTGCGGTCGCAACTTTGAGGCCGGAGTTGATGGCGTTCTGGGTGGCCTGAAGTTGCGCATTGGTATTGTTGAGATATTGGAGCGCAACCATGGCGCCCATATTTGTATTGACACTCAGCATGGTACTTTTCTCCGAACCCTTCTGGCGTTGCGACGGCGTTCTGCCCGCCGTTGAGGCCCTATGCCCCACCACAAGCTTCGCAACCCTTGTGCCAACGTCTTAACTTTACAAATCATTGGAAATGCTGGGTTTCTTGTAAGGCGCCTTGGCTGCCCGCCGGGCAGAAACTGCCCCCCGGCAGATCTGAGCCGGACAAAATAAAAGCCGGCTCGTGGGAGCCGGCTTTTTGCAGAGTAGTTTTTTTGCAGGCTCAGGCTGCGTTGCTGAGGCCCTGCATGATCGAACGATTGATCTCGATCAATGGCTCGACAGAGGCGCCTTCGCGCATGACCTGCTTGGAATATTTATTGATGAAGAGCGACAGGGATACGATTTTGGCACGCACTTCACGCGAAAGCTGGTTGCCGTCATCGGTGCAATCGGCGGCAAGCGCCCGCCACAATCGGCGGTTCCAATCTATCGCATCGACCAGGGTGCCACCCGTCGCGTGATTGCGATGCACCTCGATCAGTGCGCCGGTGACCTGGCCGAACAGGCGATATTCGGATTCACGCGATGTTTCAGCGATACGCTGCGTGTTTTGGTAAGCTCTCAGGGTCATAGCTCAGCCGTTCCTGTTCAAATTCGAAAAGTTTTTTGCACGACATCAAGGCTTTGTAATAGGCACCGCTCATCACTTCGCGGCTGATATCGAGACAGGTTGCAAGCGCATCACGATTCTTGATCGCGCCCATGAACTCGGTCATTCGTATCGCGAAATCGTTATAATATTCCTCACAACCATCCGGATCGAGATACATCATCATCACCGGAAAATAGATGCGCCGTGCGGGTGTATTGGCTTGCTCGCTCTGCATGATGTCTTTTTCACGCAGCACACAGGCTTTGTTTTGCAGGACAAGGCTGGTGCGCTTGTCGCCATTCGCAAGAACCGCGCCGTTGAGCACGAATTTTTCGCCGGGCTTAAGGGATAGCTTTAGCGGCATGGGGCTCTCTGCTCTTTGTCGACCCCGAGCTTAGAGGCGGATTGGTTAAAAAAGCGCTTTCGCGGTTTATTCTTCACCGGGGATTAAACATGTAAAGGCTTCAATGGCGCGGACATCATAAGGAATCCCCGCTCATGGCGCAGTTTGCCACCGCTCCCAATATTGGATCGCTTGCCGGTGTGGGCGCCCAGGCGCAGGCCTTTGCGAAACTCGAAGCGATTGAAGAAGCAGCAGAAGCAGCTATTGCGCGGCGAAAATCCAACGGCATTTTGCGGCGCGCGGTCAAAGCCTGGAAACGCGGCGAGGTGGTGCGCGCGGGCCAGCTTTCGCTGGAAGCCACCAATGCCGATCCAAAAAACGCACCGGCCTTTCATGTTCTGGGCATGGCCCTTGAACGGATGGGTCATCAACACAAGGCGCTGGTGACCTATGAGCATGCCTATGCGCTTGATCCCAACGATCCGGAATTGCTGATCAATCTTGGGCTCTCGGCGTGGAATCTCGGCCTGAAGGAAGGGGCGGAGAATATGTTTCGCCTTTTCGTCGCCGCGCGCCCGGACTCTCCGCTGGGTTACAACAATCTCGGCAGCATCCAGTGCGATATGGGCCAGGAAACCGCCGCCATCGAGACGCTGCGCAGCGCGATTGTGCAGATGCCGCGGGAAACCATTTTGTGGAATTCGATCGCGACGGTACTTGCCGAAGTCGGGCGCGCCGATGAGAGCCTGGTTTTCTACCAGGAAGCGATTCGCCTCGACCCCGGTTTTTCCCGCCCCTACCACAACCTTGGCTATGCGTTTCAACATCTGGGACGGCTGGATGAAGCACTGGACGCCTATGACGGGGCGCTTAGCCGCTCGAACGATGAAATCGAGCAGCGTGAAGGGCGCCATTCGCGCAGCATCTGTCTGATCGGCATGGGCCGCCTTGAAGAAGGTTTCCGCGAATATGAAGTGCGAAATGATCAGCGTTTTCGCGCTTATGTGCATCACATGACCAAGGCGCCGGTCTGGAAGAATGAGCCATTGGCGGGCAAACGTATTTTGCTGGTGGGCGAGCAGGGCTTGGGCGACGAGTTCATGTTCGCCAATATCCTGCCAGATGTGCAGCGGGCCGTTGGCCCCGAAGGAAAATTGCAGATCGCGGTCGATAAGCGGCTGGTGCCGTTGTTCGCACGCTCGTTTCCGGATGCCGAGGTCGGCCCTTATGACGATCGCCAGATCATTGAGCCGGACGGAAAGAAGGAATTGCGTTTCATCCCATGGGCAACGGAAAAGGGCGAACCGGACTTCTTTTCCCCGATGGGCACAGCGCTGCAGTATTATCGTCGGCGCATCGAAGATTTTCCGCATCAAACCTTTTTGACGACGGACCACCAGACCCGCGCTGGGTTGCGCGCGCAGCTTGAAGGGTTTGGTCCCGGCCCATATGTCGGCATCTGCTGGCGCTCCATGGTGCTTGGGCTCAAGCGCGGAAAATATTACAGCCCGCTTGATAGCTGGGGGCCGATTCTCAAAACGCCCGGCGTGACGTTTGTGAATTTGCAGTATGGCGATTGCGAAGACGAACTTGCCCGCGCCGAGCAGCTGCATGGCATCAAGATTCATCGCATCGACGGACTTGATCTCAAAAACGACATCGACGGCGCGGCAGCGCTTTCGGCGGCGGTGGATCTTGTGATTTCTGCACCCACGGCGGCGGCGGCGGCGGCTGGTGCGGTGGGTACCGAAGTGTGGTTTCTGACCGCTGGGCGCACCTGGCCACAACTGGGGACCGAAGAGTTTCCCTGGTATCGCAAGAGCCGCGTGTTCAGCGCGGAGAAGTTTGCCGATTGGGCGGCATTGATGCCGCAGGTCGGCGCGGCGCTGGCTGCCTACAACCGCGCGTAATAAATGTATCGGGGGCTACGGTGGCCCCTGATACCTCACAACCACATGATAGAATTGAAAAAAGACGGCGTGCGCCAATGGCGCACGCCGTCCGTCGCGTCCATGCCCAATCGGCTGCCGGGGGATGAGCCGTTGTTGGACCCGGGGCGAAGCACCACTTTGATATTCGGGTGTACGTCATCGTGTGTGCAATTACAGGTTGTAATGCGTGCACGTAAAAGCCTGGTTAACGGCGCAACAGATCCAGCAGGTATTTTTCGGATGGATGGGCCGCGCTGCGCACCGCCGCAAAGGGCAAAGCATTCGCCTTGTCCGCGGCGGCGGGGCTTATAACGGCAGCGATGATTTTGCGGCACGCCTCGACCAGACCTGCCTTTGTGGCGCACCGGACAAAGGCTTCGGCGCTGCGCGGGGAATAGAGCAGCACCACATCGAGCGCACCGTTGCGAAGCGCGGTCTGCGCCTCGCCGGTCAGGCTGTGCGCGGCATGGGCGTCGTAAAGGATTTCGCGGCGCAGATCGAAGCCGAGTTCGGCGAGGCGGGTGCGCAATTTTCCGCTGACATCAGCGCCGCCGAGATGCAGCAGTGGACCAGACCCGGGCACTGTCCAACCGGCAATGGCATTGGCCAGCGCAATGGCATCGCCATCCGCATCCTTCACAGCGGAAAATCCGTTTTGCTGCAATTCGGCGGCGGTTTGTGTGCCGACGGCGTAGACCGGCAGATCGCGGCGCGTTGTGCGGTGGGCGAGCGCGCGTGCACCATTAATGCTGGTGACGACCAAGCCCTGCACATCTGCCAGATCCAGCGCGGGGCCTGCGCGTTCGTGAATGGTGAGCAGCGGCGAGATGAGGCAAGTATGCCCCAGCGCTGCGAGACGGGCCGCCGTCGCGCGGGAATCCTCCAGCGGCCGCGTCAGCAGCACACGCATCAAAGATCGAGCCAGCGCGCAGCGGTAGGGCGCAAGGCAAGCCCTGCGGCGCGGCCGAGTTGCGCTGCGTCTTCGCGCGGATTGCTGCCGAGTGCCTGTTCGAGCGCGGTCTCGACAAAATCGCTGCCATCCAGCGCCAGAACTTCTCCGCGAAATTTCAATACGCCGTTTTCCCAGCGCGCCAGCCCGGCAATGGGTGTGCGGCAGGAACCATCGAGCGCTGCGAGGAAGGCCCGTTCGCAGGCCAGTGCGATCGCGGTGGGTTCATGCTCCAGCTGCGCAATGATCTGCCGCGTATGGGCATCATCGCTGCGCAGTTCGATTCCGATGGCGCCTTGCGCGGGCGAGGGCAGCCAGACAGCGGGATCGAGAACATGGCGCGCACGGCCATCGAGCCCGAGGCGTTTCAGGCCCGCCAGCGCAAGCAGGGTGGCATCGAAGGCGCCGCTATCCAATTTCGCCAGCCGCGTATCGACATTGCCGCGCAAGGTGATGGCTTCGACATCTTTCCGGACGCGCAGCAATTGCGCGCGGCGGCGCACCGAACTTGTGCCGACAATGGCGCCTGGCGGAAGGGAGGCAAGCGAATAGGTTTTGCTGGACAACAGGACATCGCGCGGGTCTTCGCGTTCGAGCAACGCACCCAGCATCAAGCCGGTGGGCAATTGGGCCGGGACGTCCTTCATCGAATGGACCGCGATATCGGTGTCCTGCGCGAACAGGGCTTCTTCGAGTTCCTTGGTGAAAAGCCCTTTGCCCCCGGCATCGGCGAGGGGGCGATCCTGAATACGGTCGCCGGTGGTTTTGACCACAACGATGGCACTGGCGACGCCCATTTTGGCGAGGAGATCGCGTACAATATTGGCCTGTGTGAGGGCGAGGCGGGAGCCGCGCGTGCCAATGCGGAGAGGAGAACTTTGCGGCATCGTGATGTTCGGGCTAAACGCAGGGCGAAACTAACACGGCACGCTTGCGCAATGCGCCCCCTGACGGTTCTGGGTCTTGAAACGAGCTGCGACGAAACCGCCGCCTCGGTGGTCCGTGGGATCAGTCCGGGGCCGGGCGAGATTCTGTCCAATGTCGTGTTCAGCCAGATCGAGGCGCACCGAGCCTATGGCGGGGTGGTGCCGGAAATCGCCGCGCGCGCCCATATCGAAATGCTCGACACGGTGATTGAAGACGCGCTGCGCCAAGCCGGTCTGGAGCTTGGGGCGCTGGATGCCATCGCGGCGACGGCGGGGCCGGGGCTGATCGGCGGGGTGATGGTGGGACTGACCACCGCCAAGGCGCTGGCGCTGGCCAGCGGCAAGCCTTTTATCGGGATCAACCATCTGGAAGGCCATGCGCTGACCGCAAGGCTCACCGACGGCGTGGCGTTTCCCTATCTGCTTCTGCTGATTTCGGGCGGCCATTGCCAGCTTTTGGGTGTGGAAGGGGTGGGACGCTTCCGGCTTTACGGCACCACCATTGACGATGCGGTGGGGGAAGCCTTCGACAAGACAGCGAAATTGCTGGGCCTGCCCTATCCCGGCGGGCCGCAGATCGAGGCGCTGGCGCGCACCGGCAATGCCAAGGCGGTTTTGCTGCCGCGCCCCATGCTGGGGCGGGCGGGGGCGGATTTTTCCTTTTCCGGCTTGAAAACGGCGGTGCGGCAAGCCTCTGCCCATGCCGGTGCGGCTGATCTGGCGGCTTCGTTTCAGGGCGCAGTAATCGATGTTCTGGTGGATCGCATTGCAGCGGCGATGGGGGTGTTTCGGCGCGATTTCCCGGATTCGGCGGGGACTTTGGTGGTTGCGGGCGGGGTTGCGGCCAATGGCGCGATCCGGGCCGGGCTCGACAGGCTGTGCGCTGCGGAAGGTTTTGCCAAAAAAATACCCCCGCCGACGCTCTGTACGGACAATGCCGCAATGATCGCCTGGGCGGGGGTAGAACGAAGCCAGTTGGGCTTGTTTGATGCGCTGGGGGAGGCACCAAAGGCCCGCTGGCCGCTTCAGGACATGGCGGGAGGGGGGAGCCCAGCCATCGCCATGTCAGAGAAGCTCGGCGCGGGGTCTTAGACCGCCGCGAACTGAAGCATCGTCAGGAATGCGGCCACGATGACGGTGGCGGCGGCGAAGCCATTGACGATGGCTTCGAAGTGACGGGGCGCTTCATTGGTCTGGAACGCATAGGACTTTTTCATGGCTGCCTCTCTCTATTTCTGGCCGGGGGGCCGCTTCAATCTGCCTGCCGGGATGTTCCGGCTACAGGTTGGATATAGCTGAGGACTGAGCGGTATTCAATGAATAAAAACGGAAGTATTTATTAATTATTGTGCGTTGCAATATAGGTGAAATTGAAATATCGTGCTTTTTCATATAGTTGAGCCAAACACGGACTGATCTGCGAATTTTGCAAGGGTGGTATGCAGCGAATGAAACTTGCGACCTGGAACATTAACTCCGTCCGCCTGCGTCTGGGCTTGGTGACCGACCTGCTCAAAAAGGAGCAGCCGGACGTGCTGTGCCTTCAGGAAACCAAGGTCATCAACGAGCTTTTCCCCGCCGAGGCCTTCAGGGAACTCGGCTATGTCCATCAGGCGATTCATGGCCAGAAGGGCTATCACGGGGTGGCCACCCTTTCGCGCATCCCCCTGGCCGAGACCCGGTCGGAGAGCTTTTGCGGCAATCCCGACTGCCGCCATATTCAGGTCATGCTGGAGAACGGGATCGAG
>DATJDE010000124.1:0-5726 GCA_035497595.1 Rhizomicrobium sp.
CTGCGGCGCCGAAGCGTTCCACCGTGCCGCCTTGTTCGAGCACCGCATCATAGAGCGGGCCAAGGCGCTGTTCGAACAGGCGGATCAATTGTGCGGGGGACTCGCGAAAGGTCTGCTCGATGTCGCCGGCATTGGCGATGCGGCAGGACAGATAGGTGATGGTGCGGATTTCGCCATCCAGCTTGAGCTGCGACGGGCGGCGGATCAGGGCGCGCCGTGTCTGTTTGGGCAGCGCCAGAAACAGCCGCGAGAGCTGCCCGCTGCGGCGAATATAAACGGACAACGCGGCCGCCGTGCCCACTGCCGCCACGATCAGCGCATAAAGAAGAAGAATCACAGCATATCCGTTTGAGTCGTTTCGCAACTTTAACATGCCGGGCGGCAGATGCCGTGTACCCCGGCTTGTTGCGCCTGCGTTGGTCGCATCACGCTGGCGATGAATATTTTTTAGTGTGTGTTAGTGCAACGCAACAAAAACATTCCAGGCATGCGCGGTTTTGGGCACCCTTGCGATAGGTGACGGCAACGTCATTTTGGTTGCGGGGTGGGTGCTTGCAGCGCATACTTTTTGCCTCAACCGATTATGGAGGCGCGCTTATGGAAAACATCACCAAGGATCCCGCTTACAACGCCGTCGATCCCGACGATTTTCCCGCGATGCTGGAAGTCGAGCGTTATGGCCAGCGCTCCACCGCCTTCGACAAGATTATCTCCGCGACTCATGACCATTTCTGGGATCCGCTGGATACCAAATACATCGACTTCTCTGAGAAGTTCGACGTCGAAAATGAATACATGGTCGATCCGCAGCTGAATGCGGATTTGCGCACCGCGATCGGCGAGAAGCTGAACGAGCAGCAGAAGATCAAGCTGGTCAATCTCGACACGTTGTGGAGTTTTTCGTCCATCCTGCATGGGGAGCAGGGCGCGTTGTCGCTTTCGGCCTCGCTCTGTCACATTTTGCGCGATCCGGGGGCGCAGGAATATGCCGCCAACCAGACGCGCGAAGAAGCCCGTCATGTCACCGGCTTTTCCAAGTTCATTCATGCCCGCTGGGGCAAGCCTGTTCAGGTCGGCCCGGCGCTCGGCAATATTCTGAACGAACTCGTCTCGTCCAAGCTGGTGTGGAAAAAGCTGGTCGGTATGCAGATGCTGATCGAAGGCCTCGCCATGGGGGCGTTTGCCACCTTCTATCAGTTTGGCCGCGATCCCTTGATGGTGAAGCTGTGCCAGTTGGTGATGACCGATGAGGCCTTTCACCACAAGTTCGGCAAGATCTGGGCTGAGCGCACCATTCCCAATCTCTCTAAAGCCGAACATGAGATGATTGAGGATTGGGCATGGGAAGTGTTCACCGTGCTTCTGTTCAACCTCGGTTCGCCCAACCAGAAGGAATGGATCTATCGCTCGGTCGGTCTCGACCCGGAATGGTGCCAATCCGCCTTCATGGAAGCGATGACCGATGCGAACATTCGCGAGGAAATGAAGCAGACCTCGAACATCTTCCGTGTGCTGATCAAGACGCTGCTCAATGCGGGGATCATCACCGATCGTACGCGCAACAATTATGCCGCCTATATCGACATGGCCGAACTCCATGCCGAAGGCGCCAAGATGATTGGCGATGAGATTGCCGAAGAAGGCATCAAATATCTGATCAAGCTCAATGGCGGCAAAATGATCATGCCGACCACGCTGGCGGCGGCAGAGTAAAGCGAGCTTTCAGCGCGTGGGATGGAACAGGCGTCGTTCCGCCCTGCGCGCGAAACTGCGTAAAAACAGCCATGCCCCAAGCAGCACTGCGGCCCAAGGGAAAACATTGCCGATGCGGCTGTAGAGTGTGTGGGCGCGGCTGTCGGGGATCGGCAGGTCGCCCACCAGGGTCATGGGGGCGTCGCCTGTGCTGGTGCGCCGGTTGACGAGTTGCCCGTGTGAATCGTTGAGGGTGAGCAGGCCGTGATGGCTTGCGCGCGCCACCGCGACGCCGTTTTCAATGCCGCGCAGAATGAGGATGCGGGCGCGTTCGTGCGCATCTTCCTCATTGTCTGCTGCGGAAACGGCGAAGAGGCGGGTGGGGGGCGCAGCATCGGCGTGCAGCATTGCGGCGAAATTGGCATCCCGCCCTATTTCGATAGCGGTGCCATTGGCGAGTGTGACGCTGTTGCGGTTGAACTGGGTTTGCCGGGTGCTGCCGTCAGGCGAGAATATCAGTTCTACAGCGCGCGTACCGCTGGGCGAGATATCTTCAAAGCCGCCGATCACCACCGCGCCTGCGTGTTTGGCCGCGTCGGATAATTTGCTCAGCGCCGCCGCGCGCCATTGTGGTTGCAGGCCGGTGATCTGATCGGGGAGCACGATCAGCGCGGGCTGGCGATCGGCGATGGAGCCGATCAGGGTGCCATAGGCATCGATCACCGCGAGGGCGGCTTTTTCGCTCCCATCGTTGGCCATGTCTTCAGCGACCGCGAGCCCGACGCGGATGGTCTGGGCTCCATCGGTGGGGCGCGTTGCACCGAACAGCGCATTGGCAAAGAACAAAGTGAGCGACAGAGCAAGGGGCAGGGCTGCACCGGTCCGGTAAAACAGCGCGACCCCTGCGGGGACGATGCAGAGCAGGAAGGTGAGGCTCCACTGGCCGAACAAGGCGGCGCTTTGTGCCAGCATGGGTACGGCGGCCAGCGCGGTTGCCAGCGATACCGGGGCGGCGCCCGTACTCAAAAAGAGGAATTCCACGCCGGTCCACAGCGCGGCGAAGGCGAGCATTGCTTCTAGGGCACCCAGCTTGCGCTGCACCCGCCGCGCCGCCAGCACCACCAGCGCAAACAGCACAGACGGCGTGACGATGGCACCCAGCAGCGTGATCAGGCTGAAAATGTCGTGGTTGGCGGGCAGAAGGTTGGTTCTGCCGATGGCGAAAGCGGCAAAGGCGGTGAGCGCCACGACCCGGGTGCGGGCAGGCCCGAAGGCGAGCCAGAGAACCGGGCCGCACGCGACAAAGGCCAGCGGCCAGATTATGCCCAATCCGGTCGAGGCGAAAAAGGCGAGCCCGCTTAAAGCCGCGCAAAGTACTGCGATCATTGGTGTTCTCAGCAAGCCCCGTGTGTGGCGGACCATACAGGGTTCGTGAGCCCATTCCAGCCGTCTTGCGCGAGGTCAGGGAGGTAGTTTACGAATGAATGTTCATTCATTATCCGAGCCTGATGCCAGAAGCTGCCGCCGTCGCCAAACTACAGACAGCGCCCGCAGACAAGCGTGAGCGTTTGCTCGCGGCCGCCCTTTTGCTGTTTGAGCGGCGGGGCTTTGATGGTGTGGCGGTGCCGGAAATCGCACGGGCGGCAGGGGTCGCCACCGGCACGGTCTATCGCTATTTCGCGACCAAGGAGGCGCTGGTCAACGCGCTCTATCTGCGTTGGAAGACCGCGTATAATGCTACCGTTCTGGCGCCGTTGGATGCACAAGCTAGCCCGCGCGAAATGTTCGCGACGTATTGGCAGCGCATGACGGACTTCGCACAAAGCCATCCGCGCGCCATGCGCTTTCTCGATCTGCATTTTCATGGATCCTATCTCGATGCGCAAAGCCTTGCCGCGCACACCGCCTATCGCGTGGCGGCAGCGGAATTTGTGCGCGCCGCCCGCAAGGCGGGCGCGATCCGCGCGCTGTCGCCCGAACTGGTTGCGGCGCTGATCTGGGGCGCATCTGTCGGGATGACCAAATTTGCCCATGAGGGCGCACTTGCCTTTGACGCACGCACATCTGCCACCATGGAAGAGATGTTGTGGCGCGCCATTGCGAACGATCAACCAGTTTCAAGAGGAGGGGCTCATGAACGCCGCACAAAAAGGTAAGGGCATACAAAAAGGTAAGGGGCTAACCGCGCTTGTCACCGGCGCATCCACGGGCATCGGCCTCGAATTGGCCGAATGTTTTGCGAAGGATGGCTATGATCTCATTCTGGCCGCGCGTTCTGAAGCCGCGCTGAAGGCGCTTGCCGAACGGCTGGCGCGTGACCATGGCATCGAAGCGACACCGATTACGGTGGATCTTGGTGTGCCGGGTGGCGGCGCTGTTCTGGCCGCCGCGGTGGCGGAACGAGGATTGTCTGTCGATGTGCTGGTCAACAATGCGGGCTTTGGCATCGCGGGCGGCTTCGAGGCGCGCGATGCGCAAGGCCAGCTTGGCATGATCGATCTGAATAATCGCACGTTGGTGGAGCTGACGCATCTGTTCTGGCCGCGCATGGTGGCGAACCGGCGTGGCGGGGTGCTCAATGTCGCCTCGACCGGCGCGTTTCAGCCCGGACCATTCATGGCGGTGTATTGTGCCACCAAGGCCTTTGTTCTGTCGTTCTCCGAAGCGCTGTGGCGTGAGGGGCAGGCCTATGGCGTGGCGGTCACCTGCCTGTGTCCGGGGCTCACCGAAAGCAAATTTCATCTGCGTGCCGGAACCGGCAGCACCAAGTTGCGCAGCTTTGCCAAGGCCATGTCGGCGCGCGAGGTGGCGGAACAGGGCTATGCCGCCTTCACAAGGAATCAGCGCATGATCGTGACGGGCGCTGCCAACAGACTGATGGTAGGTCTGATCCCCTTCACGCCGCGCCGCGCGGTGCTCGCTCTTGCCGGATATATCCTCAAACCGGCCTGAACTGTTCAGCCTTGCGCAGGTGGTGGCCGATGCGCGAGTGTTGGCGCAAACATCATTGGGAGAACGCAGATGACAGGCCGGGTTGAGGGAAAGATCGCGCTGATCACGGGCGGCGCGCAAGGCTTGGGCGAAGCTGCCGCCCGCATGCTGGTGCGCGAAGGCGCCAAGGTTGTGATCACCGATGTGAATGTAGCGGGGGCTGAAAAGGTCGCCGCCTCGATCAACGAAACGCACAAAGGCGCGGCGCTCGCGCTCGCCCATGACGTGACGCAGGAAGATCAGTGGGTGCGCGTGATCGAAGAGACCGAGCGCGCATTCGGCGGTTTGCATATTCTCGTCAACAATGCGGGCATCGGGCTGACCAAGGATTTTCTGGAGATCACGCTCGAAGAATGGCGCCGTGTGCATGCGATCGATCTGGATGGTGTGTTTCTGGGCTGCAAGCGCGCCATACCCTTGATGACAAAATCGGTGAAGGGCACGGCGGGCGGCTCCATCGTCAATATTTCCTCGATTGCGGGCATCATCGCGGGCCACAATATGGCGGCCTATAATTCGGCCAAGGCGGCGGTACGCCATCTGTCGAAATCGGTCGCGCTGTATTGCGCGCGGCGCGGGCTCAACATCCGCAGCAATTCGATTCATCCGGTATTTGTCGCGACCCCCATTCTGGATGGCATGGTCGGGCTTCTGGGCAAGGAAGAAGCCTATGCCAAACTGGGCCGCCAGATTCCGCTGGGCCGGATTGGCGAGCCGGATGATATTGCCTATGCCGTGCTTTATCTCGCATCGGACGAATCCAAATTCGTCACTGGGGCGGAGTTGAAAGTGGATGGCGGGATTTCGGCCATGTAGTTTCAATCAGTAGTTTTCGATTAGCGCGAGATGCGCATCGCGACCTGGGCGAGCAGCACGCGCGCGCCCTTCTTCTTCAGCGCGTGATCGGTGAGCCGTTGCAGCCGCGCCGAAATGGTTTCGACATCGGGCTGCTGCCATGGGCGCACGGCGGTGGAGGTGAAGGCCAGGAGCGCGCGCACATAGGCATCGCGCAGCACCGGCTGGGCGCGTGTGGTCTCGTCGCG
>DATJDE010000125.1:0-1674 GCA_035497595.1 Rhizomicrobium sp.
GGCCCGCTCGGCATCATGCAGAACTGCCTCGACGTGGTGCTGCCTTATGTTCACGACCGCAAACAATTCGGCCAGCCGATCGGCGCCTTCCAGCTCATGCAAGGCAAGCTGGCGGATATGTACGTCGCCCTCTCCACCACACGGGCCTATGTCTACGCCGTGGCACGCGCCTGTGACCGCGGCCAGACCACCCGTAAGGATGCGGCAGGCGCCATTCTCTACGCTGCCGAGCGCGCCACCTGGATGGCGCTGGAAGCCATTCAGTGCCTTGGGGGCAATGGCTACATCAACGATTATCCCACGGGGCGCCTGCTGCGTGACGCCAAGCTCTATGAAATCGGCGCCGGAACATCCGAAATCCGCCGCTGGCTGATCGGGCGTGAGCTGTTTGAAGAAACGACGTGAATTATTCCCCGCAACCCGTTGATCTTGATAACCTCCCGATTATAGCCATTTAAAAATCAGGAGACTTGCCTTGATCGATCTGCACCACGTCGCCACGCCAAACGGCCACAAGGTCAGCATTGCGCTGGAAGAGATGGGGCTTCCCTATCGCATCATCCAATACAATCTGCTGGGCGGGGATCACTTCACCCCTGAATTCAGAAAGATAAATCCGAACAACAAGCTGCCAGCCATTGTTGATAACGAACCTGCAGATGGCAAAGGCCCTTTCGCGGTGTTCGAAACCGGCGCCATCCTCATCTATCTCGCAGAGAAGTCCGGCAAGCTGCTGCCGACAGATCTGCGCCGCCGCAGCCTCGCGCTGCAATGGTTGATCTGGCAAATGGCGGGTCTCGGCCCCATGCATGGGCAAGCACATCACTTCATCCGCTACGCGCCCGAAGGCCAGACCTACGGCATCGAACGCTACAGCAAGGAGGCCCGCCGCCTCCTGCATGTCCTCGAGTATCGCTTGAACGAAGCCGAGTATCTCGCTGAAGAATATTCGATTGCCGACATTGCATGTTGGCCATGGGTGCGCGCCACCCGCATGATCGACATCGATATCGCCGAATACCCCGCCGTCCAGAAATGGTGGAACACAATCAACGAGCGCCCCGCCATTACCGCAGGCACCGGCAGCAAAGACCTCGCCACCCCGGCCAGCTACGGCCAGAAACGCGCGGTCCTGACACCGGAACAATGGTCCAACCTGTTCGGTGAGCGCATGCTCGCCGCATCCGAAAAGAGGTAACAATGCCCCACAATGTCGTCATTCTGTCTGCGGCCCGCACACCGATGGGCGGCTTCCAGGGCGAGTTATCCGGCATGGCTGCGCCAGAACTTGGCGCAGCCGCCATCCGCGCCGCCGTCGAACGCGCAAATATCGCGCCCGACGCGGTGGAAGAAACGCTGATGGGCAACGTCCTGTCCGCCGGTGTCGGTCAGGCCCCAGCGCGGCAGGCCTCCATCTTCGCAGGCATCCCCAACACCGTGCCCTGTACAACCATCTCCAAAGTCTGCGGCTCTGGCATGAAAGCGGTGATGATCGCCGCCGATCAGCTTGCCCTCGGCCGCAGCGGCATCGTGGTTGCAGGCGGCATGGAGAGCATGACCAATTCCCCCTATCTCCTCCCCAAAGCTCGCGGCGGCTACCGCCTCGGCCATGGCGAGGTGAAAGACCACATGTTCCTCGATGGTCTGGAAGATGCCTATGAACACCGCCTGATG
>DATJDE010000126.1:0-1949 GCA_035497595.1 Rhizomicrobium sp.
TGAAGCCAGCGTGAAGGGCAAAAGTGCTCCCGCCCAGATTGCCAGCGTTGCACGTGGGTTGGCGGCGGCGTTGATTGTGGCTTATCCGGTGCCGCTGGCGCCGACCGCGCTGCCCGATCTGGCGCGGGGCAAGGCGCTCTATGCCGAACGCTGCGCCGCCTGCCATGGCGCGACCGGCGATGGGCATGGCCCGGCCAGTGAAGGGCTCGACCCGCCGCCGATTGCCTTTACCGATCAGGCGCGCGCCCGCGAACGCAGCATCTTCGCGCTCTATCAGGTGATCGAGTTGGGGCTCGATGGCACCAGCATGACCGGGTTTGCCGATCTGCCGCCGCAAGATCGCTGGGCGCTGGCCTTCACTGCCGGGTCGTTTGCCTATCCTGAAGCTGACGCCGCCAAGGGCGCGCAAAAGTGGAAGGCCGATGCGGCTTTGCGCGCGGGCTTCACGCTGCAATCGCTGGTCGGCACCACGCCGCAGGCACTGAGCGAGCGGTTGGGCGATGAGACGGCGCGCCAGATCACCGCCTATCTGCGGCGCAACCCCGAAGCGGTTGTCGCGCCCCCGCTGGATGGTTTGCTCAGCCTTGCGCGCACGCGGTTGAACGCGGCGTTTGCCGCCTATGAGCGCGACGATCGCAAGGGAGCCACCAATCTTGCGCTGTCGGCCTATCTCGATGGCTTTGAGCCGGTCGAGCCATCGCTGTCGGCGCGCGACAAGGCGCTGATGATCCGTATTGAACAGGCGATGGCGGCGTTGCGCGCCGGTATTTCCAAAGGTGCGCCGGTCGAGACAGTGCGGGCGCAGATCGCGGTCTTGGATGGGTTGTTTGCCGATGCGGAAACCGCGCTTGCGCCGAGCGAGGCATCTGAGGCTTCGAGCTTTGTGGCGGCCTTCACCATTTTGCTGCGCGAAGGGCTGGAAGCGCTTTTGATCGTGATCGCGATGATCGCGTTTCTCAACCGGGCGGAGCGGCGCGATGTGGTCGCTTATGTCCATGGTGGCTGGGTTACCGCGCTGCTTGCGGGCGCAGGCACGTGGGCGGCGGCGACCTATTTCATCACCATCAGCGGCGCGAGCCGAGAACTGACCGAAGGATTTGGCTCTCTGTTTGCCGCTGTCGTGCTTGTCTGGGTCGGCATCTGGATGCATGGCAAAAGCAATGCGCAGGCCTGGCAGCGTTACATTCGCGAAAAATTGAGCCATGCGCTGACGCGGCGCTCTGCGTGGTTTTTGTTTCTGCTCGCCTTTGTGGTGGTTTACCGCGAAGTGTTTGAAACCATCCTGTTCTATGCCGCGATCTGGACGGAAGGGAATGCGCGCGCGGTGCTGGCGGGTGCGGGGGCTGCCGCTGCTTTGCTGGCGATCATCGCCTTTGTGATGATGCGCTTCAGCCGTTCGCTGCCGGTGGCCAAGTTCTTTGCCTATAGCTCGGCATTGATTGCGGTGCTGGCCGTGGTGCTGACCGGCAAGGGTGTGGCGGCGTTACAGGAAGCAGGCATCTTCGCTATCAACCCGATTGTGGGCGGCCCGCGCGTTGAACTGCTGGGCCTTTATCCCAGTTGGGAAGGGGTGATTGCGCAAGTGGTCGTGGCGGTGCTGCTGGTGCTTGGGTTTGTCTATAACGAACGCAGGGCGCGGGCGCTGGAGCAGCCTTCATAACGGCAACGGAATTTTTGATCCGGCGTGAATGTTACCCGCGAGGGGAGTGTGCGCCAGTCGTGGCTCGCCTCCGATACCAGTGCGAAGCACTCGTTGATCTGGCCGGTTACGTCGCCTGCCATGATCTTGATCGGACGGCCAGCGTGCGATCAGGGCTGTGGCGCGAACCAAAAACGTTGTTGCTGAGCACTTATCAGCGTTGCTCAGTGAAGCTGTCATTCACTCAGAGCCGTTGAAGGTCAGTATTCAATTTCCACGTCTATTTGATCGATGCAGGTCTGAGTTTGGG
>DATJDE010000127.1:0-7032 GCA_035497595.1 Rhizomicrobium sp.
TGCTCGAAGCCTGCGGCACACTCGGCCACGCGCCCTATGAGGCCGTGCTCACCCACGGCTTCGTGCTCGATGAGCAGGGCCGCAAAATGTCGAAATCCATCGGCAACACACTCGCCCCGCAAGTGATCGCGGATAAGAACGGCGCAGACATTCTGCGCCTCTGGGCCGCCAGTTCGGATTACACCGAAGACCTGCGCATCGGTCAGGACATCATCAAAACAAACGTGGATGCCTATCGCCGCCTGCGCAACACCATCCGCTTCATGCTGGCGAACCTCGCAGGCTTTGAGGAAAGTGAACGCATCGCCTATGACGAGATGCCAGAACTCGAACGCTTCATGCTCGCCAAGCTGGCCGAGTTGGATGTGCTGGTGCGCGAAGGCTACGCCCAGTTCGATTTCAATCGCGTCTTCTCCACCCTGTTCAGTTTCTGCACCAACGAATTGTCGGCGTTCTATTTCGATATCCGCAAAGACGTTCTTTATTGCGATCCGGCAAACGGCGCGCGCCGCCGTGCCGCCCGCACGACGACCGATGAAATTTTCCGCCGCGTCGTCACCTGGCTCGCCCCCATGCTCTGCTTCACCATGGAAGAAGCCTGGCTCACCCGCTTCCCCAGCGAAACCGAAAGCGTGCATCTGCACACCTTCTTTGAAACGCCCGCGGACTGGAGCAACGAAGCCCTCACCAAAAAGTGGGAGCGCATTCGCACGCTTCGCCGCGTGGTAACAGGTGCACTCGAAGTCGCCCGTAGAGACAAGGTGATCGGCGCCAGCCTCGAAGCCATGCCCACGCTCTATGTCACCAATCCGGCAGATGCCGCATTGTTCGAGGGCGTCGATCTGGGCGAAATCGCCATCACCTCCAACGCCCATGTCTCCACAGCCGGTGCCCCGGAAGAAGCCTTCCGCCTGGCCGATGTTGAAGGCGTGGCCGCCCTGTTCCACCACGCGCAGGGTGAAAAATGCGGTCGCTGCTGGCGCGTTCTGCCCGAGGTGGGCAGCAACCCGGTTGCGGACGATCTGTGCAACCGCTGCGCCGACGCGGTGGGCGCATGACGCGCGGCTTCTCGGCCCGCGACTGGGGCTTTGTCACAGCCCTGATCGCGCTGATTCTCGATCAGGGCTCTAAGCTCTCGCTGCTTCATCTGTTCGGCTTCAACCAGTTTCGCTCTGGCGAGGCGATCTCCATCTTTCCATTTTTTAATCTTGTGATGGTGTGGAATCCGGGCGTCTCCTACGGCCTGTTCCCGGCTCGTGGTCTGGTCGGAACCGTAATTCTGGGCCTGTTTTCTGCCGCTGCCGTGGTCGCTTTGGGCGTGTGGATGTGGAATTCGCACCGCAAATCCCTCACAATCGGCCTTGGCTTGGTGATCGGCGGGGCGCTCGGCAACCTGATCGACCGGGTGGCCTATGGCGCGGTGGCCGATTTTTTCCACTTCTTCGCTTTCGGCTATGACTGGTATGTGTTCAATGTCGCAGATGTCGCCATTACGTTCGGCGTGATCGCCCTGCTATATGATGCTCTGGTCAAGCCCGAGGCGCGGGCAGAGCGAAGCACCTGACGGAAAGATCGACCGCATGATGAAAGCCCTTCCCGCGATGGCCGTTCCCGTAATGGCCTTGCTTTGCGCAGGCATCGCGCTCAGCGGCTGCAGCAGCATCCGCAGCGCCGCCGGCATGAACAAGTCCGCGCCGGATGAATTTGCCGTGGTCACCAAGGCCCCGCTGATTCTGCCGCCAGATTACAATCTGCGCCCGCCCCGGCCGGGCTCGCCGCCCTTGAACCAGGTGGTCCCCACCCAAGTGGCGCAGGCCAGTCTGTTCAGCAACGATCCGGCAGCGGTTGCCTCCACCATTCCGGGCCAGTTCAGCCAGGGCGAAAAGCTGCTCATCGCCCATGCTGGTGCCGCCTCCATCAGCCCGACCATCCGCCAGCAGATCGCGGCGGAAAATGCCAATCTCGAAGCGTCCGATCCCAGCTTTACCGATCGGCTGCTGTTCTCCACGCCAACCGACAAAAACGGCAAGCCGCTGGATTCCGATGCAGAGGCTGTGCGCCTCGGCAGCAAGAGCACCGAGCGCATGACCGCGGAAGGCACCGCCGAACAATATGACCCCGCCCCCGACACGTCGGACGATGAAGATAGTGGCGGCTGGTTTAGCTGGCTCGGCCTGTAATGCGCCTTAAAAGGGTGGGGCGCGCGGCGTTTCTCGCCGCAACGATGGTTTTTTGCAGCGCGGCCACACCTCCTCCGCCGCCGCCGCCCAAAGCGTTTCAGTTCTCGCTGCAAAACGGCATGCAGGTGCTGGTGGTCCCCGATCACCGCGCCCCCGTCGTCACGCAGATGCTCTGGTTCCGCGTCGGCGGTGATGACGATCCGCCAGGCCTCTCCGGTCTTGCCCATTTCTTCGAACACATGATGTTCCGGGGCACCAAGAAATATCCGAACGGCCAGTTCTCCCAGATCATCGCCCGCAATGGCGGGGAGATGAACGCCTTCACCAGCCACGATTACACAGCCTTCTATGAACAGGTCGCCAAGGACCGCCTGCCCCTGATGATGCGGCTGGAAGCGGACCGCATGCTCAATCTTGATTTGTCCGATTCCGCCGTGCGCACCGAACGCAATGTGGTGCTCGAAGAACGGCGGATGCGGGTCGATAACGATCCCCAGTCGCTGATGAACGAACAAATGGCCGCCGCGCTTTACCTGTCTCACCCCTATGGCCGCCCGGTGATCGGCTGGCCGGATGATATTCGCCGCATCGGCCGGGCCGAGGCGCGCGATTTTTATCTGCACCATTACGCGCCCAACAACGCAACCCTCATCATCGTGGGCGATGTCACGCCCAATGAAGTGCGCCCCATGGCCGAAGCCGAATTCGGCAAGGTGCCCGCGCGCGAACTTCTGCCGCGTGCCGAATATGCCCAGCCCGCGCGCATCGGCGAGACACGTCTCAATGTCGCCCGTTCGGATGTAAAAGTGCCGGTCTTCATCCGCCAGTACCGCGTGCCGAGCTATGCGGAAGCCGCGGCAGGCGAAGCAGAATCACTCGATGTGTTTGGCCAGCTTCTGGGCGGCGGCACCACATCTGCGCTCTATCGCGAGCTGGTGGTGAAAAAGAAACTCGCGATTGAAGCGGGCGCGTCTTACGACGGCGATTCGCGCGACAACGGTTCCTTCAGCGTCTATGCCGTGCCGCGCCCCGGCGTTGCGCTGGATGTGCTGGAACGCGCCGTCGATGGCGTGATTGCCGCCGAACTCGCGCGCGATGCCGCGCAAGTCGATCTGGACCGTGCCAAAACCCAGCTCATCGCCAGCGCCACCTATCGGCGCGACAGCCAGTTCGCGCTCGCCATCGCCTATGGCCAGGCCATCTCCATTGGCCTCACGGTGAACGATGTCGAACAATGGCCGGATCGTATCCGCAACGTGTCTGCGGCCTCCATCCGCAAGGCGGCGGTCAAGAGCCTCAAGAAAATCGAAGCTGTCACCGGCACTTTGAGGCCCGGCAAATGAACGCGCGCAAAGCCTTCGCACTCGTCACCTTCGCCCTTGTAGCGCTGTTGCCACACATGGCGCTGGCGGTCGATGTGAAAGTCGTGACGGGCGCCAAGGGCAGCGACGTCTGGTTTGTCGAAGATCACACCGTCCCCATCATCGCGATGAGCGCGGCCATCCCCGCAGGCTCCGCTTACGATCCGCACGGCAAGGACGGCCTCTCCGCCATGGCCGCGGCCCTGCTGGATGAAGGCGCGGGCAAGATGACGGCCGATGCCTTTCAGTCTGCCTTGGGCGACAAGGCGATCCAGCTTTCGGTCTCTCCGGGCCGGGACTATGCAGTGATCCGGCTGGTGACGCTGGCCGACAATGCCAAGGAAGCTTTTCGCCTGCTTGGCCTGGCCATCACCCATCCGCGCTTCGATCCCGATGCGATCAACCGTATCCGCGCGCAGATGATCGAATCCATCAAACAGGGTGACCAGGACCCGGCGACGGTCGCGGCGAAGGAATTCAACCGCCGCTTCTTCGGCAATCACCCTTATGCCCACCCTGTGGGTGGCAGCGCAGAGACCCTCGCCTCCATCGACCAGGCCGATTTGCGCGCTTTCGCCCGCAGCCATTGGGTGCGCGGCGGCATGAAAGTCTCGGTATCGGGCGATGTGGATGAAGCCACGCTGAAAACCCTGCTGAGCGCAGCTTTCGATGCCATTCCCGCCTCCCGCCCTGCGGGGATCCCAGCGCTCACCCGTTCCGGCGCGCCTGGCGTCAAGGCAATGCCGCTGCCCGTTCCGCAGCCTTCCATCGCCTTCGGCCTTCCCGGAATCTTACGCAGCGACAAGGATTTCATCCCCGCTTATGTCGCCAACTACATTCTGGGCGGCGGCGGTTTCTCCTCCCGCCTGATGAATGAAGTGCGCGAAAAGCGTGGGCTGACCTATGGCATCAGCACCGACCTTTCGACCTATAGCAAAGCGGGCATGTTCTCGGGCCGTGTCGCCACCAAAAAGGAAAGCGTTACCCAGACGATCGACGTGATTGGCCAGGTGATGAAACAGTTTGTCGAACAGGGCGCCACGCCCGCCGAACTCGCTGATGCCAAAACCTATCTCACCGGCTCGTTCCCGCTCGCCTTCGCCTCTAACACCGGCATCGCGGCCCAGCTCAATTCCTTCCAGCGCATTGGCCTGCCGCGCGATTACATCACCAAACGCAACGCCCTGATCGAGGCGGTAACGCAAGCTGATATCCGCCGTGTCGCCAAACGCCTGTTTGACCCCGCCAAACTGACGATCGTGGTCGGCGGAACCTATAGCGAGCCCAAAGCGAAATAGCGGCGAAGGTGATACCCTCCACCCATGTCAGAATCGCCCGCCAAAATCCGCCGTCTCGCTGAAGGCACCGTCAACCGCATCGCCGCCGGCGAGGTGGTGGAACGCCCGGCCAGCGCCGCCAAGGAACTGATCGAAAACGCACTCGATGCCGGGCCCACCCGCATCATCGTCGCCACCTCCAACGGAGGCAGCGATCTCATTTTAGTCGAAGATGACGGCGAGGGGATGAGCGCAGGTGACCTGGAACTCGCCATCCAGCGCCATGCCACCTCCAAACTGCCGCGCAGCGGCGGGGAGGACGATCTCTCCCATATCGCCACACTGGGCTTTCGCGGCGAAGCGTTGCCCTCCATCGGTTCGGTCGCGCGCCTGTCCATCGCCACCCGCACAAAATCGGGCGAGGCCCATGAAATGCGTGTCGATGGCGGCCATGAAAGCGGCCCCGCGCCAGCTGCCTATCTCTCCACCGGCCAATCCGGCACACGGGTCGAAGTGCGCGAACTTTTCTACGCCACGCCCGCGCGCCTCAAATTCCTCAAATCCTCCCGCTCCGAAGACATGGCGACGACCGATATCGTCAAACGCCTCGCCATGGCCCGCCCCGATGTCGGCTTCTCCCTCACACTGGATGGCCGCACCACCATCGATCTGGAACCGGAGGCGGATCTTTTTGCAGGCCGACTGAAACGCCTCGCCCGCATCATGGGCCGCGATTTCGCCGACAATGCCGAGGAAGTGCGACACGAGCGCGAAGGCGTAACAATCACCGGCTTTGCAGGGCTGCCCACCTACAACCGCGCCAACGCGCAAATGCAGTTTCTCTTCGTCAATGGCCGCCCGGTGCGTGACAAACTTCTGGTCGGTGCGGTGCGCGGCGCCTATGCCGATTTTCTGGCGCGTGATCGCCACCCCGCGCTTGCGCTGTTTCTGGAATGTGATCCAGCTTTTGTGGATGTGAACGTCCACCCCGCAAAAACCGAAGTCCGCTTCCGCGATGCAGGCCTCGTGCGCGGCATGATCGTGTCATCGCTGAAACACGCGCTCGCCAAAGCGGGCCACCGCGCCTCCACCACCGTTGCAGGCGACACGCTCTCCGCCTTGCGCCCGCAACCCGCGCCGTATTATTACACCCCGCCCAGCTACACCCCGCAAATGGCCGAAGCTGCGCGCGCCTTCAACGCCCCGCTGTTCAGCAGTGAAGCCCAAACCGCCTCGGCCCGTGTCGAGCCGATGGCACAAATTCCGCCTACGGATGAATTACCGCTGGGCGTCGCCCGCGCCCAATTGCACGAAACCTATGTCGTCGCCCAAACCCGCGACGGCATTGTGATTGTCGATCAGCACGCCGCTCACGAGCGCCTCGTCTACGAGCGCATGAAACGGGCAATGGACAATGGCGGCATCGCCCGCCAGCCGCTGCTGATCCCCGAAGTGGTCGAACTCGATCCGGCAGAGGTGGATCGTCTCGCCGCCCGCACCGATCAATTCGCCGAACTCGGGCTCGTGCTGGAACCCTTCGGGCCGGATGCAGTATTGGTGCGCGAACTCCCCGCCATGCTCGGCAACACCGACATTAAAAAACTGATCCGCGATCTGGCCGATGACATCGCGGAAACCAACTCAGCTTTGTCGCTGAAAGAGCGGCTGGAAGCCATCGCCGGCACACTCGCCTGCCACACCTCAGTCAGGGCAGGGCGCCGCCTCACGGGCGAAGAAATGAACGCCCTGTTACGTGAAATGGAAGCCACCCCCCATTCCGGCCAATGCAACCACGGCCGCCCGACCTACGTAGAACTGAAGCTGACAGACATCGAACGCCTGTTCGGCCGCAGATAATCACCCGCGCAAAAACAACACCCGCGTATCGCCATAGGTCCGCTGATCCAGCGTCTCAAACCCAGCGGTCTCAACAACCTCATCCTCACCACATTCTGCAACGATCAGCGCGTTTTCCGAAAGCCAGCCCTCGCGCAACGCCGTCAGCGCACCGCCAATGAGCCCTTTGCGATAGGGCGGGTCCATGAACACCAGATCAAACGGCCCGCCAGATCCCGCAGCCACCGGCCCCAGTTGCGTGGCATCGCGCCGCCAGATCTTGGTCACGCCGGTCAGCCCCAGCGCTTCCACATTCTGGCGGATCAACCCGCGACTATCCGCATCGTCATCGACGAACAAACAAAACGCGCCGCCATG
>DATJDE010000128.1:0-5825 GCA_035497595.1 Rhizomicrobium sp.
TTCCTTGTAGCGTGAAAATGCGCGGGTCTGCGCAATGCGCACTGGCAAGCCACATTGCGGGCCAGTGCTGTCAGTGGTCAGAGCGTTTCTTCAGTTCCGAAAAGGGCCGTGCTCACCAGTTCGGCCATCGGCCCGCCCGTCAGCAGTGAGAGTTTCGCACCAGGCACCTGATTGGGGGATTGGCCGCGAATCTGGCGAACGGCTTCAAGCGTGTTGCCCATCCCGTGAATGAACCCCTCGCCCAGATCGCCCCCACCGGTGTTCACCGGCAGCTTGCCGCTTGGCGCGATCATGTTTTCGAAAGTGAGAACGTCTTTCGCCGTTTCGGCTGTGCAGAAACCCAGATCGATCAGGGCGGCCACGCCGCAGCCGCTCATATTGGCATAGACCTGCGTGACATCGATGTCTTTTGGCCCGTAACCCGCCTGGGCCCACATGCGCGCCGCAACTTCGCGGAAGCCGCCGCCACTCAGCGGCAGATGCGCGGAATCAAGCTCACCCCAATTCGGCCCGCAGCCATAGGTGCAGCCCAGAATATAGGCTGGCGCCTGCTTCAAGTCTTTCGCACGTTCCGCAGAGGTGAGGATCACACAAGCCGCGGCATCGTTTTCGCGCGAACAATCGTAAAGCCGGAACGGTTCGACAATAAGCCGGGAGTTGTCGTAAATCTCGTCCGACATCTCCACATTGCGGCCCACCGCATTGGGGTTGTTCTTCGCATGATAATAGCACGCGCGCACAAAGGCCCGCACCGGGGCCGGCCCCGCGCCCTCATGCTCGATCAGGCGGTTGACCGGCAATGCCAGCGCGTTGGCCGGCGAATTCATGCCATGCGGCAGATAGTTGAGCCCGAAATACCCTGCGCTCACCGCATCCAGCAACCGCCCGCTCGAACTTTCTGCCGACGCACGATAAACCGCAACAATATCAGCCTGTCCTGAGATGATGGCCGAAGCGCCCGCTGCAATCGCGCCCGCGCTGCCGCCGCCGCCACCGCCCCAGATAAGCGTGGACCAGCGCAATTCGCGTGTCCCAAGCCCGTAGTTGATGCGTGTCCCTTCGTTGGTATCGGCCCCGTAGGAGGAGAACCCATCTATATCCTTGGGATCGATGCCCGCATCTTCGGCGGCGGCCACGATGGCCTGAAGGCACAGCTTTCTTTCCGCAAAGGGCGCGGTGCCGCGTTTATAATAAGGCGTCTGGCCGATACCGACGACCGCAACCTGCCCGCGAAATTTATGTGTAGCCATGGTCCGTTTCTCCTCAGAGCGTGTCGCCCGCGTCGGCAAGGCGCCAAGACAGGATCGGAAGATTGCAGGTGCGCGCTGATGCGGGCTGAATGACCGCCTTCACCGGTGCACCGATTCTGATGTTTTCGCTGGGGCCGACCAGAAGCCCGACAACACGGCTTCCCCCGGCATCGGTCAGCGATGCCAGAATGTTCACATACGGCAAAAGCTCTTTATACGCGGGCATGAACGGATAATGGGTGCGCTCCCACGCATAGACCGTGCCGTCCCCGGAAACCTGTTCCCAGTTCAGGTCCCAGGAACCGCAATTGCCGCAACGCCACTCGGCGGGCCAAAGCCACTGTTTGCAGTGGTCGCAGCGCTGAATGCGGACCTCGCTCTTTTCGAGCCCGTCCCAGAAGGGAAAGTCCACGCGATTCTCAAAGACGGCGTTATGATTTCGATCAACGGTCACGCTGTATCTCCCATCCCTGACCTTGTTCTGGTGGCCCTGACATTCCCGGTGCCTGCGCAATGCGGTTGGCGTGGCTGGTCTGCCTCTGTTTTGGGCTCGAATTGAATGGCAGATATTGAACAACGTTTGATAAATGGGTCAAGTGGGTTGGGATGACGGCACCTCATCAGGCCGCCGGGGTGCCCGGTTTAGACGGCATTTCATCAGGCCATTTCAATCAATGCGCGCCCGCCGAAGGGCGCTTGACTTTTATCAAACATGGTTTGATTATAACTGGAGTGAGCTGGGCAACAGCATCCAGCCACTGGAGCAGGGAGGAAAGTGTTTGTAATGGGCGTTTCGCAGCAAACCGCGGTCGAGCCAACCCGGGCGGAGCAGGCGAAAAGCCTCTGCGCGTCCCCTGCAACGTTTTTCAATCACTCCCACACAGAAATGCATTCCCTGCCGCGCGATGCGGTAGACGCCCTGCAGCTTGAAGCTTTGAAACATCGCTTCGATACGCTCAGGGATCGCATTCCGGTTCTGAAGCGGCTTGCCGACGAGCAGGGTGTGGAAGCCATCGAGGCTGTGGACGATATCGTTCCGCTGCTCTTCGAGCACACGATGTACAAATCCTACCCGCGCTCCCTGCTGGAAAACGGGCGGTTCGGTGAAATCAACAAATTTCTCTCCCGGCTCTGCGCTTTCGATCTGACGCAATATGACGTCTCGAAGTGCAAGTCGATCGACGCGTGGCTGGAGTTGATGGACGATGTGAGCCCGCTGCTCATTATGCATTCGTCGGGCACCACTGGAACGATGACGTTCCTCCCCGTCTCCAAGGCCGAGCAGGATAAGCATGGCGAGCAGTTGCGCATCACCACCGTTCAGGAATTCGGTGATGACCCGGCCCTTGTCTATGATGAAGATTTCTACGTCATCTATCCGTTTTTCCGCCGCGGCGGCTCGGGCGCGATCCGAACCGCGAATGTGTTGGCGAAGTTTGTCGCCGGTGCTGATGAGCGGTTTATCACCGCCTATCCGGGTCGCATGAGCTCCGATCTGCTCTATCTCGGCGCACGCATCCGCGCTGCGCGGGCGGCAGGAACGCTGAACCAGTTGAAAGTCGGCCCGGATCTGTTGGCCAGAAAAGCAGAATACGAAAAGCTCCAGGTGGATATGCCCGCCCAACTCATGTCGTTCTTCGAGAATGTGGCCGAAGACCTCAAAGGCAAGCGTGTCTTCTTCTGGGGTGCGCAGAACCTGCTTTACAACGTCACCATGCTTGCGCGCGAAAATGGTGCAAGCATGGTTTTCCACCCCAACTCCGTGTTCGGAACAGGTGGCGATTCCAAGGAAGGTGTGCAAATGCCTTCCGACTGGCAGGAGCAGGTTTGCGAATTTGCCGGTATCAAACGCGTAAAGAAAAGCTATGGCATGACAGAGGTGCGTGCGCTGCATCATCTGTGTACACATGGCCACTATCATATAGCGCCGTGGGTAATCCCCTATGTTCTCGATCCCGACACGAGCAAGGTCCTGCCGCGCAAGGGCCGCGTGACCGGTCGCGCGGCTTTCTTCGATCTCGGCGCCGAGACACGCTGGGGCGGAATCATTTCGGGCGATGAAATCACCATTGAATGGGATGCGCCCTGTCCCTGCGGTCAGGCCACTGTCTGGGCAGAAGACAACATTCAGCGCTTCAGCCTGAAGCGCGGCGGTGACGACAAGATCAACTGTGCAGCAACGGAAGCCGCGCACAGGGATGCGATGGATTTTCTCACTTCAATCCTCTGACGTCGTCAGGCTTGAATAACGGGTAGTGGACCAACAGATGGATGCAAATTTCGATCGGCCTGTCGCGCCATTCATCGTCCGCGGCAAGGTTATCACCGACGATTGTATCGAGATTGGCGGACGGGGCGGGGACCTGACTTTCCTCGTGCCGGACCCGGCCAAATATGTGAGCCGCCTCCCCCTCATCGATCCCGGCGAGATGAGAGATCTCTATTCGATCGATTTTGAAGGCATTCTCGACTATCTCGAAGCGCTGGGAACAAAGCTCGATATCCGTACCAACACGCACCTGCAACGCGCGCGGCATTATTCCTATCTCACCGCGCCCACAACGCCGCCCATCGTCGACGCCGCCTATGCCAATCTCGGCAGCATGTTCCAGAAAGACGTCGTTCGGGAAATGGCGGAAGAGCAGGTCGGCATCCGTTATCTCGAAGGCTGGGTCGAGAAAAAACTGCTCGGCGGCGTAACCCTCGGCACCCGCTGTTTCGGTGCCCGCGCGCTGCATATCATCGCAGGCAACAGTCCGATGATTTCTGCGCTGACCATTATTCGTAATGCGATCCTGCGCAGCGACGCGATTATTAAGGCGCCGTCCAACGATCCGTTCACGGCGATGGCCATCGCCCAGACGATGATCGACATGGCACCGGATCATCCGATAACCAGGCATCTCTCTGTCGCATATTGGCGCGGCGGCGATACAGCCGTCGAATCCTATCTGTATCAGCCGCACAACATCGAAAAGATCGTCGCCTGGGGTGGCTTTGCGGCCATCAAACATGTGGTCCAATACATTCAGCCGGGCCTGGAACTGATCTCGCTCGATCCCAAACGCAGCGCCAGCATAATCGGCCGCGAAGCGTTCGCCAGCGAGGACGTTACACGCGAAGCCGCACAGCGGCTGGCGAGCGATATCGGTGCCGTCAATCAGGTCGGTTGCGTCAATGCCCGCGTGGTCTACGTTCTCTGTGGAACGGACAGTCAGGGCCTCGAAAATCTCAACAGGCTCGGCAAATATACCTATGAAGCCATGCTCGCGCTTCCGCTGCGGACAAGCACCAAACCAAAGCGTTATGACCCGGAACTGAAGGCCGATGTCGATGCCCTACGTATGAACGACGAATGGTTCCGTGTCATTGGCGGCAAGGATGGCGAGGGCGCCATCATCGTTTCGCAAATTCCGGAGCAGGTTGAGTTTTCCACCCGTCTGGCAGACCGCACGGCAAATCTGGTTCCGGTGGATTCGCTGGACGAAGTGGTCGCATCCGTCGATGCCTACACGCAAACCGTTGGCGTCTATCCGGAATCGCTGAAAAAAGAATTTCTCGATGTTTTGCCCCTCTATGGGGCGCAACGTTTCGTGTCGCTGGGCTTTGCCGTCCAGTCGTCATTGGCCAAGCCGCAGGATGGCCTCGAGCCACTGCGCCGCATGGGTAAGTGGATCGTAAATGAAATTCGCTCACCGGATGCGGGAAGACCGCCATGGTCCAACTAACCGAAAGTTTGATGTTTGAACATGCAACAAGTGAATGGGGAAAGTATGTTTAGTACCAACAAAAGCCTGATCCGTAAGAAAATGCCGACGGGCTATCGCCCGTGGCTTATGTCATCCACGCTTGCCGTCGCGCTGCTGGGGCCAGGCGCGGCCTATGCTGAACCCAGCGCCGCGCCGGTCGTGAGAAGCCCGGGCGCGCTCGAAGAAGTGATCGTCACGGCCGAACGCCGCGATGCCTCTGCGCAGGACATACCGATTTCGATCAGCGTTCTCGGCAATCGCGAAATTCAGGCCGCCGGCGCTGACAACCAGACCATGCTGTCGGCGAAAATTCCCTCGCTCTCGATTTATAACCAGGGGGGCGCAACCTACTTTCTGCGCGGTATCGGAACGTCGGGCAGCAGCGTCAACGTAGAATCCTCGGTCGCAAACTATATCGACGGCGTCTATCTTTACTCGACCTACACAAACTATGCGCCGTTGTTCGCAGTTGAACGCGTCGAAGTCCTGAAAGGGCCGCAAGGAACGTTGTTCGGCCGCAACACCACCGGCGGTGTTATCCAGATGGTGACGCGTGACCCGCTGGAAGGCGCGAACGCGGAGTTCACAGCCACCGTGGGCAATTACAGCACCTGGGGCACCACCTTCTACGGTTCGACGCTGATCGAAGACAATCTCGGGGTGAGCCTCGCGGTTGACTACAAGAACCAGGGCGATGGTTATGGCTGGAACTCGACCCGCAATACCAAAACGTTCTGGGGTGATAATTTCAACATTCAAGGCAAAGTGGCGTATCAGCCCTTCGCCGGAACGAAGCTGACCGGCTTTCTCTGGTATTCCGATATCG
>DATJDE010000129.1:0-3100 GCA_035497595.1 Rhizomicrobium sp.
CCACGATGACGCCGGGCTCGGTGCCGCCTTCGGATAATATCTCGCCCCAGGGGGCCACGATCAGGCTGTGGCCATAGGTGCGGCGGCCATTGGCGTGTAGCCCGCCTTGCGCGGGGGCCAGCACAAAGGCCCCGTTCTCGATGGCGCGGGCACGCAATAGCGTGTGCCAGTGGGCTTTGCCGGTTGTTTCAGTGAAGGCGGACGGGACAGTGAACAGGAACGCACCTGCTTTCGCGAGGCCGCGGTAAAGCTGTGGAAAACGCAGGTCATAACACACGGTCATGCCAAGCTTGCCCCATGGCAGATCGGCCAGCACCGCCGCATCGCCGCCCGCGACGGTGTTGGATTCGCGATAGCTTTCGCCCGATGGCAATTGCACATCGAAGAGGAAAATTTTGTTGTACCGCGCGGTGATCTGCCCCTTCGGGCCAATCAAATAAGAGCGATTGGCGGTTTTGCTTTCGCTGACCTTGATCGCGAGTGAGCCGATCAGCAGCCACACGCTCAGTTCTTCGGCCAGTGCGCGGAACGCGGGGAGCGCCGGATCCTGCTCTTCCGAAAAACTGCGTTCCAGCTTGGCGCCGCCATCGGGGGCCATCAGCGTGGTATTTTCAGGTGTTGCGATAAACTGCGCGCCCTGTCCATGCGCCTGCCGGATCAGATCGGTGGTGAGGCGAATATTCTCCGCCACATCATCGGTCGAGCGCAGTTGCACGCAGGCGGCACGAAATGCAGTCATGTCGGTTGCAGCAGGGAATCGAGCTTGCCATCGGCGTTCAACGCCATCAGTTCGTCGCAGCCGCCGATATGTTGTTCGCCGATAAATATCTGCGGCACGGTGCGGCGGCCGGAGATTTCCTCCATCTCGGTGCGGGCTTTGGAATCCATGAATACGTCGATCTCTTCAAACGCCGCGCCCTTTTTGGAGAGCAGCGCCTTGGCCCGATAGCAATAGGGGCAGATCGGCGTGGTGTAGATTTTAATCGGGGGCATCACGGAACTCTGAAACGCTTCGACGCGGCAATCATATCTCGCCCGGCGCTGCCCGTACAACGCGGGCAAGTGTCAGCGCCAGAACCCTGGCCGCCCCTGCCCGTTTCAGGCTGCGGGCGCAGGAATCGAGGGTCGCCCCGGTGGTGAGCACATCATCCACCAGAAGCACGGTTTTGCCCTTCACCTCCGCCCGCCGGGGTTTCGACACTGCAAAGGCCCCCAGCATGTTGCGCCTGCGGGCCTTGGCCGAGGCCATGGTGCTTTGGGCTGGCGTGGCGCGAAGCCGGTGCAAGAGCTGCGGTTCGTAGGCGACGCCGCTGGCGCGCCCGAGGCTTTGCGCGATCACCGCCGCCTGGTTGTAGCGCCGCCGCCAGAGCCGCCAGCGATGCAGCGGCACCGGAACGATCATATCGGCCTCCTCCAGCAGCGCCCGGCCCTTGCGTTCCATCCAGCGGGAAAAGGCGGGCGAAAGGTCCAGCCGGTCGGCCCATTTGAGCGCCAGCACCAGCCGCTTGCTGGCATCGTCATAGCGCATCACCGAGAGGGCGCGGTCAAAGCGGGGGCTGCGCGCATGGCAGGCGGCGCACAACGTCTCCCCGCCGGGATCAAGATCGAAGGGCAGCCCGCAGGCGGTGCAGACAAAGCCCTCGATGAAGGAGATCGCGCCCCAACAGTCCGGGCACAGGCTTGCCGCATCCGCCACATGGGCGCGGCAGCCAACACAGAGCGGGGGAAACAGAATATCGAGCGCGCCGCGCAATAACGATCCCGGCCTCAGCACGCATCATCCCCCCGGAGTTGGCTCAGTACAGTGTTGTAGTCGAAGCAGAGATGGCGCACTAGAGTCTTGGATGGTCGCTCTTTCTGACGCCGCACCGGTATCCACTTCGGCGCAAAACGCTCTGGAATAAACTATGCCTACGCCCCCCCGCATCTTTGACCGCAAAGCCTATGCGCTGCGCCGCATGCGCCGCCACGCGGAGTCGTTTCTGGCGCGCGATGCGGCGGAAGGTTTGGCCGAACGCATCGCTGCCGTGAACCGGCGCTTTACCCGCGCAGCTGATCTGTCGGCGCGGCCCGAAAGCCATGCGCTGCTCGCCCCGCTCGCCGATCACTGGACCGTCACAACACCGGGCGATGTCGATGAGGAGGCCCTGCCCTTCGCGCCGGAAAGTTTTGATCTGATCGTCAGCGTGCTGTCGCTGCATGCGGTGAACGATCTGCCGGGCGCGCTCATTCAAATTCGCCGCGCGCTGAAACCGGATGGGCTGTTTCTGGCCGCTCTGTTCGGCGGCGATACGCTGCATGAATTGCGCGATGCCTTTGCCGTGGGCGAAAGTGAAACCACCGGCGGCATCAGCCCGCGGGTGTTCCCGTTTGCCGATGTGCGCGATCTGGGCGGGCTGTTGCAGCGCGCCGGCCTCGCCCTTCCCGTTGCGGATGTGGAACGCACGACTGTGCGTTATGCAGGGTTCGACCGGTTGGTGGCCGACTTGCGCGATCTGGGTGAAACCAATGTGTTGGTGGAACGCAGCCGCCGCCCCTTACGCAAGGCGACGCTGGCAGCGATGCTCGGCCATTATCAAACGCAGTATGGCGCCGCCGATGGCACGCTGGGCGCGACATTTGAGGTGATCTATCTGTCAGGCTGGGCGCCGCATGAAAGCCAGCAAAAGCCGCTGGCGCCCGGCAGCGCGAAAGCGCGGCTGGCCGATGCGCTGAAGTTTTAAGTCGTCGGTTTGGTGAAGCCTGCGGCCACTTCGTCAAACGTGCCGCTGATGGTGGTGCCGATGGTGGTCATCGCCATGATGGTCGCCACCGTGATCAGCCCGGCAAGCAGCGCATATTCAATCGCCGTGGCGCCGCGTTGATCGCGCGCGAAGGCTCTCAGATGAGATCGCGCAGCAGCGGCACCAGCGGCACATCGGCTGGCGGCATGGGAAAAGCGTGAAGATCGCGCGGGCGCACCCATTTGAGCGCCTGGCCCTCGCGCGGGGTGACGGTGCCCTCCCAACGGCGGCACAGAAACAGCGGCATCAACAGATGAAACGTTTCGTAACTGTGCGACGCGAAAACGAATGGAGCCAGACATGCTTCCCTCACCACT
>DATJDE010000130.1:0-16161 GCA_035497595.1 Rhizomicrobium sp.
CGATGGGGTTGGTGAGATAGAAATCGCCGATGTTCGAGCGCAAGGCGAGCGCGGTATCGAGCGGACCGGCTTTGCCGACATTGGCCCAAATGGCTGGGTCCGCACCCAGATGGGCTGGCGCTTCGTTGATGGCCGCGAAATGCGGCGCATCGGCCAGGATTGCGGCGCGCACCATTTCCAGATTGTCGTAAGGCAGTTTTTTGCCGAGCACTTCTGACAGGGCACGCAGGATGGCCCAGTCTTCTTTCGCCTCTCCCGGTGGAAAGGCCGCGCGGTGGCCACGTTGTACCCGGCCTTCAAAATTGGCGTAGAGGCCTTCTTTCTCGGTATAGGCGGCGGCGGGCAGGATAACGTCGGCGCGGTGGGCACCGGCATCGCCGTGTGTGCCCTGATAGACCACGAAGGCGTTGCCGAGCTTTGCTGTGTCGAACTCATCGGCACCCAGCAGATAGACGAAGTTGATCTCGCCCTTGGACGCGCTATCGAGGATGGTGGCCATGTCGCCTGTTGCGAAGCCGAGGTCGAGGGCGGCGACGCGCGAGGCTGCTGTGTGCAGCACGTTGAAACCGTTCCAGCCGCCTTCTTCGGGCGTGCCTGCGGGGCCGATGGCGCCGATGTCGCCTGCGAGTTTGGCGGCGAGGTTGAGGATGGCCGCGCCATCTGCGCGGGCGACGGCGCCTGCGCCCACGATGATCATCGGGCGTTTGGCATCGCGCAAGGTTTGGGCGAAATCGCCCTGCCCGTTTGCGAGGGCTTGCAGTGCGCTGACGCTCTCACCCAGTTCGAGGACTGGGTAGGTGAGATCGTTGGCGGCGCCGATATTGGCGATCTTGAGGCCGTGCAGCCAGCCACGGCGGATGCGGGCGTTCAGCACCGGTGCTTCGAGGCGCGGGTTGCAGCCGATCAGCAGCAGCGCATCGGCGGCATCGACACCGGGAATGGTGGAGTTGAACAGATAGGTCGGGCGGGGGCCGCCGACTTTCGAGCCATCCTGACGGCATTCGAGATTGGTGACGCCCAGCGCGGTCATCAGATCTTTCAGCGCCTTGATTTCTTCCGCCGCTGCCAGATCGCCGACGATGGCGGCCATGGCTTGCGGGTTTGTTTGGGCAACGCGCGCGGCGATGGCGGCGAAGGCTTCGCCCCAGCTTGCCGCTTCGAGCTTACCGTTTTTGCGGACGAATGGCCGATCCAGCCGCTGACGGCGCAGGCCATCAATCGCGTGGCGGGTTTTATCCGAGATCCATTCTTCGTTGACGGATTCGTTGATGCGGGGGAGCACGCGCAGCACTTCGGGGCCGCGGGCATCGACGCGGATGTTGCAGCCTTGCGCATCCATCACGTCTACGGATTCTGTCTTGCGCAATTCCCAGGGGCGGGCGTTGAAGGCATAAGGCTTGGAGGTCAGCGCGCCAACGGGGCAGAGATCGACCACATTGCCCGACAGTTCAGACGCGAACGCCTTTTCGAGATAGGTCGTGATTTCCATATCTTCGCCGCGGCCTGTGGCGCCCAGATCGGGCACACCCGCAACCTCAGTGGCGAAGCGCACGCAGCGGGTGCACTGGATGCAGCGGGTCATGATCGTTTTGACCAGCGGGCCCATATATTTGTCTTCGACGGCGCGCTTGTTTTCGTTGAAGCGATCGAACACGGCGCGGCCATAGCCCATGGCCTGATCCTGCAGATCGCATTCGCCGCCCTGGTCGCAGATCGGGCAATCCAGCGGGTGGTTGATCAGGAGAAATTCCATCACCCCTTCGCGCGCTTTGCGCACATAAGCGGAATTGGTGTTGATGCGGGCGGGCGTGCCGTCCTTGTTGGGGAAAATGTCTTTCACCTGCAGCGCGCAGGAGGCTTGCGGCTTTGGCGCGCCAACCCATTCCACCAGGCACATGCGGCAATTGCCGGCGACCGACAGGCGTTCGTGGAAGCAGAAACGCGGAATTTCCGCGCCCGCTTGTTCGCAGGCTTGCAACAAGGTGAGGTTGTCGTCCGCCTCGATTTCTTTGCCGTCGACGATGAGTTTGCGCGCCATGATTTACTCCGCCGCCAGCTTTGTTGCGGCTTTGCGCTCCGCGATACGGCGCTCGATTTCGGGGCGGAAATGGCGGATCAGGCCCTGGACCGGCCAAGCTGCCGCATCGCCCAGCGCGCAGATGGTGTGGCCTTCGATTTCCTTGCTGACTTCATAGAGCAGGTCGATTTCGGGCACTTGCGCATTGCCGACTTCCAGGCGCTTCATCACCCGCCACATCCAGCCGGTGCCTTCGCGGCACGGCGTGCACTGGCCGCAGCTTTCATGCTTGTAGAAATAGGACAGACGCTGAATCGCCTTCACGATGTCGGTGGATTTATCCATCACGATCACGGCGGCGGTGCCAAGGCCGGTTTGCACGGCTTTGAGCGAGTCAAAATCCATCAGCACATCATCGCAGATGGATTTGGGGATCAGCGGAACCGATGAACCACCCGGAATGATGGCCAGCAGATTATCCCAGCCGCCGCGCACGCCACCGGCATGTTTTTCGATCAGCTCGCGTAACGGGATGCCCATTTCTTCTTCGACATTGCACGGCTTGTTCACATGGCCGGAAATGCAGAACACCTTGGTGCCTGTGTTGTTCGGACGGCCGATACCGGCGAACCAGCCCGCGCCACGACGCAGGATGGTGGGCGCAACGGCGATGGATTCCACGTTGTTCACGGTTGTCGGGCAACCATAGAGGCCGACATTGGCCGGGAATGGCGGCTTGAGCCGTGGCTGGCCTTTTTTGCCTTCCAGGCTTTCGAGCAGCGCGGTTTCTTCCCCGCAAATGTATGCGCCCGCGCCGTGATGGACGTAGAGATCGAAATCCCAGCCGTTGATGTTGTCTTTGCCGATCAATTTGGCGGCATAGGCTTCATCGACCGCGCGTTGCAGGGCTTCGCGCTCGCGGATGAATTCGCCGCGCACATAAATATAGCAGGCATGCGCGCGCATCGCGAAGCTGGCGATCAGGCAGCCTTCGACCAGCGTATGCGGATCGTGGCGCATGATGTCCCGATCCTTGCAGGTACCGGGTTCCGATTCGTCTGCGTTCACCACGAGGTAGTGCGGGCGTTCTTTCACTTCCTTCGGCATGAACGACCATTTCATGCCGGTGGGGAAGCCTGCCCCGCCGCGCCCGCGCAGGCCGGATTTCTTCATCTCGTCGATGATCGCATCGACGCCGCGTTCGAGGATTTGCTTGGTGCCATCCCACGCGCCGCGCCGTTTGGCGGCTTCGAGCCCCGGATCGCCGAAGCCATAGAGATTGGTGAAGATGCGGTCTTTATCGGAAAGCATCAGACCACCTCTTTCAACGTCGTTGCGCCGCCTTCCGGCTCGGACGAGCGGCGGCTGTTTTGCGGGCCGGGTTTTGGCGTTTCACCGCGACGGAAGGCTTCGAGCAGTTTCTCGGTCAGCGGGCCGTCGAGGTCTTCGTAATAATCTTTGCCGATCTGGAGCATTGGCGCGTTTACGCAGGCGCCCAGACATTCCACTTCCATCCAAGAAAACTTGCCGTCTGCGGAGATGGTTTGCGGGGTTGGCGCGATGTGTTTTTTGCAGGCATCCACAACAGCATCGGAGCCGCGCAGCCAGCAGGGCGTGGTGGTGCAGACCTGCACCAGATGCTCGCCCACCGGATGCAGGTTGAACATGGTGTAAAAGGTGGTGACTTCGAGCACCCGGATAAACGGCATGGAAAGCAGACGCGCGATCTCTTCGATCATCGGCCGGGAAACCCAGCCTTCCTGCTCCTGCCCGCGCCACAACAGCGAAATCACCGCGCTCGCCTGACGGCCAGCGGGATATTTGGTGATTTCCTTTTCGGCCCACGCCTGATTTTCGGGCGTGAAAGCGAAGCTGGCTGGTTGCACTTCTGCGAGGCGGCGAAGACTCACCGGTCAATCTCCCCGAATACGATGTCGAGCGAGCCGATTACGGCGGGCACGTCGGCCAGGAGGTGGCCTTTGCAAAGAAATTCCAGCGCCGCGAGATGGGTATAGCTGGGCGCGCGAATTTTGCAGCGATAGGGCTTGTTTGTGCCATCGGCCACCAGATAGACGCCGAATTCGCCTTTGGGCGCTTCGACGGCGGCATAGATTTCACCGGCTGGAATGTGGAAGCCTTCGGTATAAAGTTTGAAGTGATGGATCAGCGCTTCCATCGACTTTTTCATTTCGGCGCGGCGCGGCGGCACGATCTTGTTATTGTCCGCGACCACGGGGCCGGAAGGCATCTTCTCGATGCACTGTTTCATGATCTTGACCGACTGGCGCATTTCTTCGAGGCGCATCAGATAGCGATCGTAATTATCGCCGTTCTTGCCGACCGGGACCTGGAATTCGAGATCGTTGTAACATTCATAGGGCTGGGCGCGGCGCAAATCCCACGCAACGCCGGTGGAGCGCAGCATCACGCCGGTGAAGCCCAAGGCTTCCGCATCGGCGCGGGAGACGACGCCAATATCGACATTGCGCTGTTTGAAGATGCGGTTCTCGGTCAGCAGAACCTCGATGTCATCGAGCACCTGGGGGAAGGTGCCGCAAAAGGCATAGATGTCTTCCAGCAGCTCTGGCGGCAGGTCCTGATGCACGCCGCCGGGGCGGAAATATTTGGCGTGCATGCGGCTGCCACTGGCGCGTTCGTAAAACACCATCAGCTTTTCGCGTTCTTCAAAGCCCCAGAGTGGCGGAGTGAGCGCGCCCACGTCCATCGCCTGTGTGGTGACTTGCAGAAGGTGGTTCAGCAACCGGCCGATTTCGCTGTAGAGCACGCGGATATATTGGCCGCGCGCAGGCACTTCGAGGCCGAGCAGTTTTTCCATGGCCATGCAGAACGCATGTTCCTGGTTCATCGGCGCGACATAATCCAGCCGGTCGAAATAGCCGATCGCCTGAAGATAGGTTTTGTGTTCGATCAGCTTTTCGGTGCCGCGATGCAGCAGCCCGATATGGGCATCGATGCGTTCGACGACCTCACCATCGAGATCCATCACCAGACGCAGCACGCCGTGCGCCGCCGGATGCTGGGGGCCGAAATTCAGTGTGATCCTGCGATCGTCAAATTGTTCTGCGGCCGAGGTCATTTCACATCCTTCGGCGTGGTGGCTTTTTCATCGCCCGGAATGATGTAGGGCGCGCCTTCCCATGGGCTCATGAAATCGAAATCGCGGAATTCCTGCACCAGTTGCACGGGTTGATAGACGACGCGCTTCAATTCTTCGTCGTAGCGCACTTCGACATAGCCGGTGAGCGGGAAATCTTTGCGCAGCGGATAGCCGGAGAAGCCGTAATCGGTCAGCAGGCGGCGCAAATCCGGGTGATCGGTGAACTGGATGCCATACATGTCGAAGGCTTCACGCTCGAACCAGTTGGCGGCGGGATAGGCGCCGACAGCGGATGCGACGGGGGTGTTTTCGTCGAGCTGGGCTTTGATGCGGATGCGGTGGTTCTTGGTGATCGACAGCAGGTGATAGACAATATCGAACCGCTTCGGGCGCTGCGGCCAGTCTACCCCGCAAATGTCGATCAGAATCGAGAACGCACATTCCTGATCGTCGCGCAGGAAATGCAGCAGCGGCAGAATTAGATCTACCTCGCAACTGAGCGTGAGTTCACCGCGCAAAACATCCGGCGTCACGCCGGGAAGGGCGCGGGCGATATGTTGTCCGAGGTCATCCAGGGTCATGCAAGCGGGCCTTAGCGATAGATCGTGCCGGTACGGCGGATTTTCCGCTGTAACAGCATGATGCCGTAGACCAGTGCTTCGGCGGTGGGCGGGCAGCCGGGGACATAAATGTCCACGGGCACCACACGGTCACAGCCACGTACCACGGCGTAGGAATAATGATAGTAGCCGCCGCCATTGGCGCAGCTTCCCATCGAAATCACATAACGCGGCTCCGGCATCTGGTCGTAGACCTTGCGCAAGGCTGGGGCCATTTTATTGGTCAGCGTGCCGGCAACGATCATCAGATCGCTCTGCCGCGGGGAGGCGCGCGGGGCGGCGCCAAAGCGTTCGATATCGTAACGCGGCATCGAGCTTTGCATCATTTCGACCGCGCAGCAGGCCAGCCCAAAGGTCATCCAGTGCAGCGAGCCGGTGCGCGCCCAGTTGATCACGGAATCCGCGCTGGCAAGGAGAAAGCCCTTGTCTTGCAATTCGACGTTCATCGCCTTGAAATAGGGATCGTTGTCAGCCACCGGGGCGGCGCCTTCAACGCCCGCGCGAGCCCCCTGCCCTGCCGAAAGCTGGTTGGGCGAGATCACTCCCATTCGAGGGCTCCCTTCTTCCACTCATAGATAAAGCCCACGGTCAGCACACCAAGGAAGGACATCATCGACCAGAAGGCGAAGACGCCGGTCTCTTTCAGCGTAATGGCCCAGGGGAACAGGAAGGCGACTTCGAGATCGAAAATGATGAACAGGATGGCGACCAGATAGAATCGCACATCGAATTTCATGCGCGCATCCGAGAACGCGTTGAAGCCACATTCATAAGCGGAGAGCTTTTCGGGATTGGGATCCTTCGGCGCCAGGAGCACCGGCGCGATCAGCAACGCGATACCGATCACCGCTGCGAGCCCAATGAAAATCAGGATCGGCAGATATTCGAGAAGCAGGGCGTTCATCGAAGTTCCTGTTCTCCGCCGGGCGCGCGCGATGTGGCTGGCGGGACAAATTCGGACAAAGCAAACAGGCTTGCGGCCCGCGTGCGCGCACGGGGTTTACAGTAAGATTCGATGCGTTTCCAAGGGAATTTAGCGCGGAATTTTTCTAGCAATGCCAAGACCATAACGCCTGCAATGTTGTCAGGCCGCACCCGGTTCCTCAAGAACTGCGTCAGATGTGACCTTGCCCCTGCGGGGCCGGACAGACTGCCATTTCCCCGCTCGAGCGGTGGAAAATGGCGGGAGCGACGGGGCTCGAACCCGCGACCTTCGGCGTGACAGGCCGACACTCTAACCAACTGAGCTACGCCCCCGCGTGGCGCTTTTCGGCGACGCGAAGGGGCCATGTAGGGCTCAGGCCGAAATGTGTCAAGCAAGGATAAGCGCCTCTTTGCCGAAGGTTATTTCCTTTCCCTTGCAATCGCCTCCAAGGGCGGCGGCCTTGCGGGCGCCGTGCCGCGTTTTCCACCTTTATTGCGGGGATTTTGCTCGTCTTTTGGCCTTTTCGGCGTCGGCCTTGGCCTTGGCGGCGGCGCGCGGATTAAGCTCTTCCGGCGCCAGCTTTCCATCTGCGTTGCGGTCCATCTCGGTGAAGAGGGAGCGCGCGGTTCCGGCATATTCGTTGAGGTCGATGCAGCCGTCCTGATTCCAGTCGATCAGGGGGGTGGCGGTGGAGCCCTGCTCCTGCCAACGCTTTTCATTGATGGTGGTAACTTCCGCCGCAGCCAGGCAGCCAGTGTGGTTTGGATCCGCCACATCAAACTCTGCCTTGAGGCCTGCTTCCAGTTCGGCCTTTGTTACCGTGCCGTCATGGTTCGAATCATATTTGGTGAGCAGGTCACGCGCCGGGTGCCATTCCGCAGGCCGGGGCTGGTTCGGGCGCGGGGTGTGACTGGAGCCACAGGCCGACAGTGCGACACTCACGGCAATCAGCAGCAGGAGAGGAAAGCGTTTCATCACAGGGCAGCACCGGCTGGAGGCGGGGCATCCTAGGCTGCTCGTCGAACTGGACGAACAGTTCAGTTGTCGCGAAATGTCGTGGTGCGAATGAGGAACGGTCCGCAATGGTCCGGGCGGACAAGTTCACGGTTGCATCCAACTAGTATAACTAGGTAATACTTCATGGATTGCCTGGAGGCTCCCATGGAATTTGCCTGGTCCGAGGCCCAAAAGGCCTTTCGCGCACACCTTCGACAGTTTCTCGCGGACAACTTGCCGCCTGACTGGCTAACAACCTATGCCCGCAAAGGCCCCGGCTCTCATGCCATGATGGCTTTCGCACGGGAATTCTGCCCGAAAATGGCCGAGGCTGGGTTGCTGACCCGCCATTGGCCGAAAGAGTATGGCGGCGAGGAAAGTTCGCCTTGGGAACACATCATCCTCTCCGAAGAATTGTGGAGCGCGGGCGAACCGCGCAGTTCCGCCTATATGGGAACCAATTTCATCGGCCCGGCAATTATGGGCTTCGGGACGGCTGAGCAAAAAGAGTTTTTCCTGAAACGTATTGCGCGCGGCGAAATGCTGTGGTGTCAGGGATTTTCGGAGCCCTCGGCCGGTTCTGACCTTGCGTCCTTGCGCACGCAGGCCGAGCGCACCGAAGGCGGCTATGTAATCAATGGGTCCAAGATCTGGACATCTTATGCCCATTCGGCAGATTTTTGTTTTCTGCTGGCACGGACCGAAGGTGGTTCCCACGCCGGGATCACGATCTTCCTGCTCGACATGAAAAGCCCCGGCATACTCATCCGCCCGATCAATTCCCTGGCGGGAGAAGGCGATCTGCACGAAGTTTTCTTCGACAACGTTTTCGCGCCTGAGAACGCCCGGCTTGGGGACGAAGGCAAAGGCTGGACAATTGTGCGCAAAGCCCTCCACGGCGAACGCGTGGGGGCCGCGCGCTATGAATTTGCCGCCCGCGCCACGCAGCGCGCCGTTGAATATTTGAAAGAACAGGGCCGTTTCGACGACCCCATTGTCCAGGCAACCGCGGCGGAGACATTGGCCATCGCAGAAGCGACGCGGCTTCTTGTTTATAAGGTGATTGATCAGCGTGTTCAGGGGTTGCCACCCACGGCAGATACCTCGATTGCGCGCTACGCGATCATGCAAGCGGACAAGGCGGCGGCGAATTTCATTTTGGAGTTCGTGCCCGAGGCCGCGATTGAAGAAACCGATCCGTACCTCTTTTTGATGTTCGAGAAATCGCTGGGCGTCGGCATCGCCGCCGGTGCATCGGAAATTCAGCTCAATCTTATTGCCCGTGACTACCTCCAGCTTCCGCAAGGGGCCTGACCATGAATTTGCAACCTACCTCCGATCAAAACGCATTGATTGATGCGATCGAACAAATCATCGCCAAACCGCGCGAACTTCCCCGCGATGGCAAACACTTTGCCTATAGTGAAGAGCTTGATGCCATGCTGCGCGGTGGCGGCTTCCTGAATGTTGCGTGCGAAGAGGGCATGGGGCCGCTTGATGCTGCACTGGTGGTGGAAACCGCAAGCAAATCGCCCTTCGCACTGGAAACGGCGGCATCCACGCTTGTCGCGCCCATGGTTATTGGCGAGGCGGTGGAAGGCCCGGTAGCGTTGATGCGCGATGTGCGCCAGGCCGCGCGTTTTCTGCCGATGGCAAAAGCCGCTCTTGTGCTCGATGGCGACAGCGCGGTGCTGCTGGACGTGCGTAAATTGGCGCGTGCGCCGGTAGAGAGCCTGATGGCCTATCCCATGGGCCGCTTTGTGGAGACACCCGACCTAACCCGCGGCCGCAGACTTTCGCCGGAACAGCGTGACAAGCTTTTGATGTGGTGGCGTGTGGGCATCGCCCTGGAAGCTTCGGGCGCGATGCAGGCCGCTGTGCACTTTACCGCTGATTATGTGACCACGCGGCGCCAGTTTGGCCGCCCTCTCGGTTCGCTCCAGGCGATTCAGCATCGCCTTGCCGAATGTACGACCCGCGCGCAAGGCACGCGCTGGCTTGCGCGCGAAGCCGCCTGGAAAGGCGATGCGGCATCTGCGGCGCTGGCGGCAACCTATGCGCAACGTGCCATTCGCCCCATCGTGCACGACATGCACCAGTTCAACGGAGCGCTTGGCATCACCTTGGAGCACCCGCTCCATTACTGGACATATCGGTTGACCGCTTTGCAGGCTGAACTTGGTGGACCCAGCGCGCAAGCCTTGGCTGCGGCGCACGAACTTTGGCTACGCAAATCTGCCTAGAGTGCGCTAGCGATCGCGCGGCAACCCTAAGCGGAACTGGGCGACAAGACTGCGCATGATCTCGCTGGTGCCGCCATAATTGGTGCTGGCGATGGCGTGCCGATAGGCGAAGTTCACCCCTTCCGCCCCGCCTTGCGTGCCCGCAAGCAGAAGCGACTCCGGCGCAAGTAAGTCGGTCAGGGATTGCGCATCTTCGAGAAACGCCTCGGCGCTGAAGAGTTTGCACATTGGGCCTTCGCCGCCTGTGCCGATCCCTTCCTGGAAACACCACATGCCGCGCTGTAACAGCAGCCAGGAAATACGCGCGCGGGTCGCGGCCAGACCCAGACGCTGACGCAGATCTGGATCCTCTATCGCTGCATGGCCATTGCGCTGCGTGTTGAGAGCCCACGCAGCCACCTGATCGACCAGCTTCTGCTGTTCAAGGCCATACCCCGCGGTATGTTCCAATCCCAATGCGTAGCGGATGACACCCCAACCGCCATTCACCTCCCCTACCCGATAACGATCCGGCACGCGCACGTCTGTGAAATAGGTCGCGTTGGAACGCTCGTCACTGAGCGTATCGAAGGGAAAGACCTCAATGCCCGGCGTGTTGAGCGGCACGAGAAACATTGTGAGCCCGCGGTATTTGGCGGCGTCGCCACCGGTGCGCGTTAGCAGAAAAACATAATGCGCCAGATTGGCGCCGCTGTTGAACATTTTCTGGCCATTGATGACCCAGTCATCGCCCTCTTGCACGGCCCGCGTTTTCGCGGCGCCGACATCGGAGCCGGAGCCGGGTTCGGTATAGCCCAGACAAAACACCACCTCGCCGCGTGTGACGGCAGGCAGCACCTCCTGCTTCAAGGCATCGCTGCCATATTTCATAAGCGATTCTGCGACCAGCCGGGTGACGCTTGTGGGGATGACCGTCCAGCCCGCTCTATGAAATTCCTCTCGCAAAACGATGGCGTCATAGGCGTTGCGATTTTGCCCGCCATATTCCACGGGCCAGGTCGGAAAAAGCAGATTGGCCGCTGCAAGTTTTTTCTGAAATTCGGGGTTAAAACCATCCCAGCTCATATCCGCGTTGGCGCGTAAATCATCGTCCAGCGTGGTGTCAAAGAAGGCACGCACGGTTTTGCGAAAGGCTTCTGCCGACGAGTCAAAATCGAAGTCGATCTGTGTCGGGCCGCTATCGGGCAACGCCACCGCGCTTCCGCGCCAGGTTCGATCGGTTACATCGGCGAATGCGCTTTGCGGATCTCCGGCCACAAGCGGCCAGCCCTTGGCGCGACGGAAATAGAGTTGGACCTCGCTACTGAGCGCCAGACCATAGCCACCAAACGTATGGATGGCGCGCGCCGTCGCGTAAGCCGCGGCACGGGTAGACCAGCCATAGGCCATTGCGATCAACGCCGCCGCATTGCTGCGGTGATTGGCGAGGCTTGAAACAGCATCCCAAACCAGAAGTCTGCCACCATCAATGGCACTGACCGCATCGGCCAGCGGATGCGAGATGCCCTGATAGGTCCCGATGGGCCGATCAAATTGAATGCGCTGATTGGCATATTGCGCGGCAAATTCCAGTGCGCGTTCGCCCATGCCGCAAAGCGCAGCGGCCATCAGAAGACGCCACTCTTCCTGCGCCGCGCCAAACAGCTCTTGAGCATGCGCCCCTGTCGCGAGCACCGTTGTATCCGCGTTCAAAGGCCAGCGGGCGAGCGGTTGAGCGCCAAGATTCGGCACGTGGCAGACGCTTGTGGGCGCGCGCAGCAGCACCAATTCGTCATTGCGCAAAACGAGCGCGCTCTGCGCTATCGCGCCTGCGGGAATGAGTGCTCTATCCTGATCGGTCACAGCAGTCGGCAGGAAGCTGATAATGGTTTGTTCGCCCAACGCATCTTTCAGCGCCTCGGCGCCTGCGGGGCAGCGCGCCAGCACGGCATTGACCACCAAAGATTCAATGATGGGCGCCGAAGCCAAGTGACGGCCAAGCTGTTCGGCCACCAGAACGGCCTCGAACAACCCGCTACCATACCCGCCTGCGGCCTCCGGAACGCGCAGACCTGGAATGCCCAGTTCGTGAAATTTTTGCCACAGGGCGGGATCAAATCCGAGAGGTTCAGCGGCGCGAATACGGTCGGGGGTGGATTCCACTGCGAGCATACGGCTGACCGTATCGCGCAGCATGCTTTGCTCTTCGCTGAGATGAAGGTTCATTTTCAAAAACTCAATTGAGATGAAACGGTCTCAGGCGGTGGCCACGTCTTTGAGCTGCTTGCGCAGTTCGAATTTTTTGACCTTGCCCGCCGCTGTGCGAGGAAATTCCTCGATGATGACGATGCGTTCGGGCGTTTTTGGCTTGGCGATGCCTGCGGCGAGAAAATGCTGGCGCACCTGGTCCAATGTCAGGCTCTGCGAGGGGCGCAACATGACAAAGGCACAGACCCTTTCTCCCAGCACTGAATCGGGCATCGCCGTTACCGCCGATTCAAACACCGCGGGATGGGTCGCCAAGACATCTTCCACTTCTTTGGATGAAATGTTTTCGCCGCCGCGAATGATGATGTCTTTCTTGCGGTCGGTGATGATGAGATACCCATCCGCATCGAGCTTTCCGATATCACCGCTTAAGAACCAGCCATCGGGTGTGAAGCTCTCGGCGTTGAGCGCAGGATCGCTGTAACCCAAAAACATTTGCGGAGAGAGGATTGCCACCTCCCCTTCCTCGCCGACTGGGAGAATTTCACCATTGTCGCCCATGATGCGGATATGGCTTCGCGGTGTGGCGCGGCCGTCTGTATTGGCCCGCTTCTCCAGCGGATCGCCGATATAGCTTGCGGTCACAGTCGCAACTTCGGTAGAGCCGTAAGACCGGCACGCGCCAAGACCCGCACCGTCACAGCGCACGATCAGGCTGGCCGGGACACTTGCACCGCCAACCATATAGCGCGTCAGGCTGGACAAATCGGTCCCTTCCCGTTCCGCCGCGTCGAGCAATGTGGAGAGAAAATAAGGCGTACCATTGCATTGATCGACTTTGTGTTTCTCCACCAGTTGCGCGGCATCTTCAGGATTCCAGGTGTCCAGCATGATGGTGCCGCTGCCGGTCAGAAACAGTTTGAAAATATTGAGCACCCCACCGATATGCCCAGCTGGCCCTGCGCCCAGCGTGACCGTACGTGACGACATGTGCCCGAGCTCGGTATACATCTTGTTCGCGGCGATAAGGCTGTTATGGGAATGCACTACGCCTTTAGGATCGCGCGTCGTACCTGACGTGAAAACCAGGAGGCAGGGATCATCTGCTCCGGCCGTGCTGCGCGGAAATTGATCGGTGCCACGGGCCTCAAACTGCTGCCACGACATGGCGCCAGAGGGAATATCGCTGCCCACGATCACGACATGTTCGACGTCTGCGATATCCAGCCGAGATAGCCGATCCAGATAATCGATATTGCGCCAGCGATCTGGCGTGATGAACACTTTGGCGCCCGATGAGCGCAAGATGAAGCTCACCTCCTTGGGGCCATAGATGTGCACGATAGGCAGGATGATCGCGCCAAGTTGCATTGCGGCCTGATAGGCCAGCACGTTTTCAATCCAGTTGGGAATCTGAACTGCCACCACATCGCCTTGCCGCACGCCCAACGCATAGAGAGCGCCCGCCAGCTTCACGCTGCGCGCATGTAAAGACGCCAATGTCACCCGGCCGGGGCGCGTGTCGGAATGGAAGATTGTTTCACAATCCCCATAGAGCCTGGCGCCCTCGTCCATCGCGGCTGCAAGGTTCTGATGTCCGTAGGTTCCGTCGGCATACCACCCATCAATAAACTTGCGCCGGTTCGGCAAGCGATCACGTAAGGCGGTCTGCACGGCGGCCATCTCAGCCCTCTCTGTCTTAGTTATATATGTTAGCTTAATGCAGCTTGGCGCCCGCAGACAACCTTGTTCTTCCGGTTCTGCAGAAAGTATATAACCTAGTTATATTACATGGTGGCACGCCGTCCAAGTCACTTTTTCGTCAACACAACAAAGGGTAGCATCGAGATGGAAGACGCCCACGCAAACATCACCGACCGAGACGGGATTCTTACCGTCACGATCAACCGCCCTGCGAAGCTTAACGCCATTAGCCCGCAAGTCACCGAAACATTCTGGACAGCGACACGGGCCATGATGGAGCGCGATGATCTGCGCTGCATGGTCATCACCGCCGTTGGAAAATATTTCACGGCCGGTATAGACCTGACCGCCAGCGCAGAGCGATTGGAAAACACGCCCAAGGACAGCGCGCGCCCGGGATGGAACTATCGCCGGGGCTATCGCGAACATCATTTGCTCTATGACGAATTCGAGAACCTCGAAAAGCCGATTGTGCTGGCGGCGCAGGGAATTTGCCTGGGCGCAGGCGTCGAGATGGCAATGTCCTGCGATTTTCGCTTCTGTACGCCGAAAACCGAATGGGCGTTGCCCGAGATCAATCTCGGTGTGTTGCCGGGCAGCGGTGGATCAAGCCGTCTGACGCGGCTCATCGGGCCTGCCTGGGCGAAATATATGGCAATGGCCGGTATGCGCATTTCGGCGGAGCGCGCGCTTGCCATTGGTCTTACGCATGAAGTGTTTCCCGAGGAAACGTTTATGGATGACGTTTATGGGTTCTGCCGCAAGCTTTGCGAGCTGCCCGCTGAAGCAGTGGGCATGGCCAAACTGGACATTGATATAACGACCGATGTGCAGGACCGCACGGTACAACGCCATATAGACCGGCTTGTGAACACCGTGCTGGTGAATTCCGATGAGCATAAAAAGCGCATCGCGCGGTTCAAGAAGAAATAGAACTTTCGGATTTGCTTCGAGCCAGCGCAACAGGCGCTGGCTCGAAGCATCCGATGAGTATCAGAATTTCACGCCGAGTTTGACAGACCACCAGCGTGGCGCACCCGGTTCGAAATACATTGAATCGAAGCTCGCAGTCTGGAAGGCGCCGGTCGCATATCGCTTGTTGGCAATATTCTCGAGGGCAAACTGCAGGTCATAACGGTCATCCGCGGAATTCCACAGGACGCGCAGATTGTAGACCGTATAGGGCTTCATCGTACGATACGGATCGTTATCGACGGTGAAATAGACGCGACTTTGGTGAGAGAAATCACCTTGAAGCCCTAGTGACCCCATATCGGAAAGATCGAACGTGTATTTCGCAATGCCGTTCGCATTAAAGGCCGGCGCATTTGGCAGGCGGTTTCCTGGAAGAATGCCCAAACCGCCCGTGGCGACCTCGTCAATGCGGGTGAACAACGTGCCAATACCGGCGCGCAGTTCCAGCCCCGGAAGTGGCAAGGCAGTCAAATCCCATTCAGAGCCATAAATGGTTGCGCTGCCAGCGTTGATGAAGTTATTCACCGATGCGCCGTTGACGATTTGAGACAGAGACGACTGCAAACCATCGAACTTGTAATGGAACACTGCGATATCGCTGCGCAGACGATTGTCCAGCCAGGATGCCTTCAAGCCGGCCTCCCAATCATCGACAATTTCCGGATCGGCAGGGCCAGCACCCGCAAGCGTGTTGGCCGATGGATTCCAGCCACCGCTCTTAAAGCCGCGCGCAAACTTCACATAGGTCATGATGTTGTCGGTCGGCTTCCAACGCAGCATAATGTCGCCGGAAAAGTTCGGAAATGCTGCCTCGTTGCTACCATCCAAGGTTGGCGCACATTCATTCAGATTACAGGTCGCCCAGAAACGCTGGGTGACCAGATCACGGCTTTCGCGGCTATAACGGCCGCCAACGGCCAGGGTCAGCGTATCGGTGATATCAGCTTCAATCTGGCCAAACAGAGCATGAGACAGGGTGTCGACCTTGCCCTCGCGCGCTTGTGTTGCCGCAGACGGTACACCGCCGGACATACGCGCCCACCAATCATATAGATTGGAACGATTGCGATGGACGTCGTTGTAATAGAATCCGCCGACAACCCAGTTCACATTGTCGCGTTGTCCGGAAAGGCGCAGCTCCTGGCTGAAATTCGTGGCATTGCCAAGAAAGTCGGAGGTCACGTTGTTGAAGCTGTTTGGCCCCATGCCGGTGTCCTGCTGGAAATAGGAACGCCAGTTCTCATAAGCGGTGATGGAGGTGACCTGAACGTCGCCCAAATCGAGTTCGCCGCGCACATAACCACCATAGGTTTCGTATTGCATCGGGCTGGGACGGATCGAATAGGTAATGTTCGGGTTATCGCTTGTATTGATAA
>DATJDE010000131.1:0-4856 GCA_035497595.1 Rhizomicrobium sp.
CGAGATCTATCTGCCAAAGGAAGCGGCCAGGTAAAACGACACCCGTCACCTGTTATGGCCCGCACTAGGCGGGCCATGACACAGAGTTTACCGCAACACCCGCCGCCCCATGATCGCGTGATAAATCACCAGCACAATAATCGCGCCGATAATCGCCACCAGCATTGAGGCGAGGTTGAACTGAAACACATCAAACGGCGTCAGTTGCCGAAAAATCGCGCCGCCCACCAGCGCACCCACCATGCCGAGCGCAATATTGGTGATACAGCCCTGACCGCGCTTGTTCACGATCTTGGAGGCGATGAAGCCTGTGATCAGCCCAAAAACAATCCAGCCTAGAATGGACATAAGCTGCCTCCCGGTTTCGCAGCTTAAGATGGTGCGCCGCGTGCGGTCGCGCAAGACCTCAAAGCGATAGCCAGACCATCGCCACGCTGGCCGCCGCCATGACAGCGGTGGAAAGCCAGCCCAGCGCGCCAAGCCCCCACCCCAAGGTGAACTGTCCCATCAGTTTGCGGCTGCCGACGACCACCATCATCGCCACCATCAGCGGTACGGCGATCACGCCATTGATCACCGCACTCCAGAACAGCGCCTTCATGGGGTCGATGCCGGTATAATCAATGCAAAGCCCCAGCGCGACAGCGACGCCGATGACCGCATAAAAACCCACCGCTTCCCACGGCTTGTCGTCCAGGCTGGTTTTCCAGCCGCGCAGGTCTCCCACCGCATAGGCGGCAGAGCCCGCCAGAACCGGCACGGCAAGCAGCCCGGTGCCGATGATGCCGAGCGAAAACAGCAGAAAGGCGAACTTTCCAGCCAGTGGTTCCAGCGCGCGGGCGGCATCGGCGGCGGTGGCGATGTCGGTCTTGCCCGCCGCATGCAGCGTGGCGGCAGTCGAAATCATAATGGCCAGCGCCACGATGTTCGAAATCGCCATCCCCGCAATCGTATCCACCCGCATATGGGCAAAGGCGGCAGGCGCTTCAGTCGGATCGTCCAGCAACGGCCGCTCGCCCGCATGGTGATTGACTTCTTCCACCTCCTGCGCGCTCTGCCAGAAGAACAGATAGGGGCTGATGGTGGTGCCGAAAATGGCAACCACGGTGATCGCCGCCTCTTTCGAAATGGCCGTGTGTCCGCCAAGAACCGAATGCCCGACCGCCGCCCAATCGACCTGGAGCGAAAACACCAACGCAACATAGGAAAACAGGCTGAGCGTCAGCACCATCAGAAAACGGGCATACCGCCGATACGGAATGAACATCTGGAGCAGCAGCGAGATAACCGCAAAGACGATGGTGAAGGTATGCTGGCCCCAGCCGAAGATAAGTTTGGCCGCGGCGCCCATCGCCGAAAGATCCGCGCCGACATTGATCATGTTGGCGATGAACAGCAGCGCAACAAGCGCAATCACAGCGGAGCGCGGCAGAAGCGCCGCCATGTTGAAGGCAAGCCCGCGCCCGGTCACCCGGCCGATATGCGCGCTGACAAGCTGAATCGCCACCATCAGCGGAAAGGTCAGAACCAGCGTCCAGCTTAGCCCAAGGCCAAACTGTGCGCCGCTCTGCGAATAGGTGGCAATGCCCGAAGGGTCATCATCGGCAGCGCCGGTGATCCAGCCGGGGCCGAGTTGTTTGAGCTGCGCAATCGACCGCGCCCTGCGGAAGAACCGGGACATTCGTCGCTTTGGTTCCCCCGCAGATGTCATCGCGAATGTCTCGGAGCGGCGTTAGATAGTTACCACAACTTTGCCCAACGCCTTGCGGTCCGCCAACATGCGAATAGCCTCCCCACCGCGCTCAAGCGGGAAGCGGGCAGAGATATAGGGTTTGATCTTGCCTTCGGCGACCCAGCGCGCAATCTCCGCCAGATGTTCCTGATTGCGTTTCGGGTCGCGTGCCGTGAACGCACCCCAGAACACACCCAACACGTCGCAGCTTTTCAGCAGTGTCAGGTTCAGCGGGATCCGCGGAATTTCGCCCGCCGCAAAACCAATCACCAAAAACCGCCCCTCCCAGTTCATCGCGCGAATAGCCGGTTCAGAATAATCCCCACCCACCGGATCGTACAAAACATCCGCGCCGTTGCCGCCAGTCAGGTTCTTGATCGTGTCCGAAAGCGCCTTTTGCTGTTCGCGCGAAAGTGGGCCGGAGGGATAGACAAAACCGTCATCCGCGCCATGCTTTTTCGCAAGGTCAACTTTCTCCTGGGTCGATGCACCGGCAATCACCCGCGCACCCATCGCTTTGCCAAGCTCGACAGCGGCGAGGCCAACACCGCCAGCCGCGCCGAGCACAACAAGGTTCTCACCCGGCTTCAACTTGGCGCGATCCTTGAGCGCATAATGCGATGTGCCATAGGTGAGGATCAGCGCCGATCCGGTTTCAAAATCCATCGCATCGGGCATGGGGATCAGGCGGTTCACATCCGCCACAACTTCCTCGGCCATGCCGCCATTGCCGACAGAGGCGATCACCCGATCACCCACCTTCACCCGCGTCACCCCTTCGCCCACCGATTTCACAATACCGGCCACTTCGGCACCCGGCGCAAAGGGCAGGGCAGGCTTGAACTGATATTTGTTTTCGATGATCAGCATGTCGGGAAAATTGATCCCGCAGGCCTTCACCGCCACCACCACCTGCCCTTTGGCGGCCACCAGATTTGACACCTCTGTTAATTGAAGCATCTCCGGTGGGCCATATTCCTTGCACAGCATTGCTTTCATGGCACTTTTCCTTGTTCACGTGCATCTTCTGGGAGCGGACCATAAGCAAGACGCGCTTTCCCGCCAAGCCACCGCGAGAAACGCGCCCAAAAGAGCGTATGCTGCGTTTATTGGACGGGAGGGGCGCGTCAGCCTCGCAACGGAGTTACACAAAATGAGAAACGCCATTTTGATAGTCGCAGGCGCTCTCGCGCTGGCCACAGTCCCGGCCATCGCCGCGTCGGAGAGTTGCTTGCGTGTCGGCCAGATTGATGATTGGCAGGCGAAGGACAACAGCACCCTGATCGTGAAAGATACCTTCCGCCGCAAATTCAAAGTCGGGTTGATGGGTACCTGCATCAACCTCACCTTCAAACAGCGGATCGGCTTTTCCTCGCCGGGCGGCACCTCGCTGACCTGCCTGTCGAGCGGCGATACCGTGTTCTTCCGCGATAGCGCACTAGGCGAGCAACGCTGCGCGGTCACCTCCGTCACAGCCTATACGCCCGAGATGGAAAAAGCGGATAAGGACGCCGCCGACGCTAAAGCCGCCAAGGATAAAGAGACGGGCGCAGCCAAAGCCCCTTGAGCCCAAGCGCTTGAGCCCAAGCGTTGCCATGCCACGCCCTTTCGCGCAGAAAGGGCGGTGCATCGAGGGAACGCAGTATGAGAGGGTATTTCGCAGTCGGCGTGGACGGAATTTCCAAGCCCATGAATCTGGGCAATCTGCTGCGCATCTCTCATGCGTTCGGCGCCAGTTACTTTTTCACCGTGGCGGGCCGCGTGGCCCTGTCAGATGCCCAGTCCGATACCTCCCGCGCCGAAGGCCAGATGCCGCTCTATCATTTCGATACGGCGAGCGATCTGCGCTTACCCGTAGGTTGCCGCCTGGTTGGCGTGGAAATCACCGACGACGCCATCGAACTGCCGCGTTTCAAACACCCGGCGCAGGCAGCTTATGTGTTCGGCTCCGAACGCATGTCGCTCTCACCACAAACGCTGGCGAAATGCGAATTCGTAGTAAAAATCCCCACCCGCTTTTCGATCAATGTCGGCATGGCCGGTGCGATTGTACTTTATGACCGCCTGCTAAGCCTGGGCGGCTACCCCGCACGCCCCATCAAAGCAGGCGGCGCAAGCGAACTCCCGCCCAGCCACACCTGGGGCGCACCAATCGCAAGAACAGGAAGATAAACGTGAACTTCACTTCACCCTCCCCTTGAGGGCGGAGGTTGAACCCTTCTACTCCAGCGTCCCATCCAGAAAATCAAACACCGTCGCCTTAAACAGCGCGTGTGAAATCGCCGAAAAATGATCGCACCCCGGCAGCACCACCGCCTTCGCATTAGGCATCGCGCGCGCAAGCTCGCCCGGATCGCCCGCCAAAACATCGCGGCTTCCCGCCACCACCAGCGTCTCGTTCGCAATCCCGCCAACATCCGCGCGCGTCACCGGCGTAGACGCAGCACGTGTCAGCGCGGCCAGGGCCTTGCGGTCTTCCCCTTGCTCATCGGCAAACTGGCGAAAGCTGCGCAATAATGGCTCGGAAATGTCGTCGATATTTTCCGCCTCCATCGCCGCGGCCATCGGGCTATTTGCGAGCGGCGGCTCAAACAACCGCGCCCCAACACCGCCCAATACCAACAGATCCACCCGCGCCGGATCCGCCAGCGCTGCGCCCGCCGCAATCCGCGCCCCCATCGAAAAACCCAGCATATCGGCCTTGGCAATATTCAAATGATCGAGCAGGGCAAACACATCCCCCACCAGTTTCTCGCGCGTATACGCTTGTGGCTCATGCGGCTTGCCGCTTTCGCCATGGCCGCGCATGTCGGCCGCAATGAAGCGAATATTCTTGCGTTCAAACGCGCCATACCAGCCAAGCCGCTGCCAGTTCTCTTTGCGGTTGGAGGCAAAGCCGTGCAGCAACACAATCGGCCTGCCGCCTTCGCGCGGGCCAATATCGTCATAGGCGATGGATACGTCGCCGGAGTTGAAATGTGCCATGCACAATCGTTAGCGGGCAGGGCCACGCCCTGCAAGCCAGATCAGGCCGGGGCGCCAGCGCCAATGAAATCCTGCACAAAGGCCGATGCAGGCGCTCGCTTCACCGCGTCAGGCTGGCCATACTGCTCAATCCGCCCCG
>DATJDE010000132.1:0-9342 GCA_035497595.1 Rhizomicrobium sp.
CTTGTGGGGCCAGGAATTTGCGCAGCAGATCAGCGACAAGGGCTCTGATGGGTTGCCGGGCTTCAAGGATTCGGGCTTCGGCTTTGCGATGGGCGCCGATGGCGGCAGCGCGGCAGGCGGCTGGTATGGCGGCGCCTTCACCTTCTACACCGGCAATGTCGATCAACGTGAACCGCAGACCAGCCGCAACAATACACAGTGGTACATGCTGTCGGGCTATTCGACCTGGCGCGGCAAGGGGCTGTTTCTCGATACCCAGATCACGGCAGGTTATGGCGATCTGGCAGCGCATCGTTTCATCACGCTGGGAAGTGCGGCCAACAACACGCTGGTCAGCCGGCAGGCCGACAGCAAGCGTTCGGCAGTGCTGGGCGCGGCTGGTCTGACGACGGGGGCGAATCTCGTTTATGGCTCGACCACCCTTACGCCCAATATCGCGCTCGATGGCCTGACCATGCGCGAGGAAGGCTATACCGAAACCGGTGGCGGCGGCCTCACGGGCGATGGCTTCGATCTCAAGGTCAATCCGGTGCTGATGAGTTCGCTGCGCGGCTTTGTCGGCCTCAATCTGCGGCAGGATGTGAATTTCGGCAGCTTCTTCCTGCAACCGGAACTGCGCGCAGGCTATCGCTACGACTTCCTGTCCGACCGGGTGAATCTCACCGCCGCCTTTACCGGCGTGACGGGGCCGGGTGCGGGATCGTTCACGGTCATCGGGCCGCAACTGTCGAAGGGCAATCTGCTCGGCGGCGCGAGTGTTTCGGCGACCACGGGCGCATGGTCCATCGGGCTCAATTACGACATGTTGAGCGGCAGCAACGGCAGCATGACCCAAGTGGGCTCGCTGTCGCTGGTGGGGCGGATTTAGAGCGATTTCAGCCGAAGCGGGTTCCGGTTCGGCGTGAGAAAGAGCGACAGCTAAGTATGCGCGCCGTCTTCGCGTAAGCCATGCTGGAAGCGTTGCAGCCGCCGGTTACCGGCGCGCAGCAGCGCCAGCGTGGTCGCGATATTGGTATCGTGCAGGCCGATGCTGTGGCGCGGCAGCAGGAAGCGATTGGTGCTCGCATCGAGCGAGCCTGAGAGCGCGGTGAAGCCGCAGGAATATCCCGCATCGCGCACCGCCTGCCAGGCTTCGCGGCTGACATCGCCCGTCTCGCCGAAGGGGTAGGCGAAGGCGATGCAGGGGCGGTCGATCTGCGCTTCAATCAGTTGTTTGGGCAGGCTGGCCTGCTCGACCAGATAGGCTGGGTCCTGGCTGGCGTTCATCGGCCAGTGCCAATGGCCATGGGCGCCGATGGTGACGCCGCGCGCGGCAAGGCCTCGCACATCATCCCATGACAGAAAACTGTCCGACGGAAAGAGAGTGGCCAGATCGCCCAGCCCGGCTTCGGCCAGGATGGTGTCCATTGCGCCCAGCGCTTCGCGCGCCTCGTCGGCATGGAGCTGTTTCAGCGCGGCGATAACACGCTGTTCTTCTTCGGCGCGGGGCTGTTCGACGAAATCGACATTGCCGATATGCGGAAGGGTGTAAGCGCCCGTCTGGGCATAGCGCAGAAACGCGCGGGCGCGGAACATGGGATTGGGCGTTTGCGCACCGATATGGCCGGTGGCGACGAACAGCGTCCACGGCAGGGCGAAGTCTTCGAGAATGTCGGCCGCGTCCAGCGTGTTGGCATAGCCCTCATCGGCCATCAGAAAGACGGCGCGGGCATGTTTGTCCGGGGCTTTCAGCACATCGTCGAGCGCCTCCAGCGGCAACACGTCGAAGCAGGCCTTGAGGGTCCGCACCATGGCGAGGAAGGTGCCCCGCTCGTGATGGTTGTTGTGGAGCGCCGGGTCACCGGACCCGGCATCCACGCCGTGAAAAAAGGCTGCCGCCGGGCGCGCGAAGGGCAGCACGGCATCGTGCGGCACAAGCTGCGCCGCCGCGCGCAAGGCTCTTCCGCCAAAGCCACTCATCGGGACACCTGGACGATCATCATCGACAGGAGAGGCCCGGACGGTTGTGAAATGATTAACCGCGCGCCAGCGCCAGGAAGCGATCCACAGCTTCGGGCGGGGTCGCGAAAGAGAGCACCAGGCGAATCAACGTTTTGCCGTTTTCCGACGGCGCCCAATCGTGAAACGCGGCACCGGCGGCGCGTAGGCGGGCGATGGTTTGATCCGGCAGATGCAGGAACACGGCATTGGCGTCGACCGGGTGGGCGAGGATCGCTCCGTCGACGGATGCAAGCCCTGTTGCCATTTTCTGCGCCAGCGCATTGGCGCTGCGTGCCGCGGTGAGCCAGCGGTCGCCTTCGAGATAGGCATCGAGCTGGGCAGAGACAAAGCGCATTTTCGATAGAAGGTGGCCAGCGCGTTTGCGGCGAAATTCGATATCGGCAACATCGGCCCTGTTGAAAAAGAGTACCGCTTCCGCGGCCAGCGCGCCGTTTTTGGTGGCGCCGAAGGACAGCACATCAACCCCGGCGCGCCAGCTTGCATCGGCGGGCGATACGCCCAGTGTGACCAGCGCATTTGCAAAGCGTGCGCCATCCATATGCAGCTTCAGGCCGCGGCGGTGTGCAACGGCGCTAAGCGCTGCGATGTCGTTTTGGCTGTAGATGGTGCCGCGTTCGGTTGCCTGTGTGATGCTGATCGCTGTGGGCTGTTGCTGATGCACAGAGCCTTTTTCAAAACGTGAAAGCGCGCGTTCCACGCTTTGCGGCTCAAGTTTTGCGTCTGCGCCCTCCAGCGTCACCAGCCTTGCGCCGTGGCTGAAAAATTCCGGCGCGCCACATTCATCGCAAGCAATATGGCTTTCGCCGTGACAGAGAACGGCGCCATAGGGCGGCACCAGCGTCGCCAATGCCAATGCATTGGCCGCGGTGCCGGTGACCACCGGGTATACAAAGACCTCGTGTTCAAAAATCTCTGCGAAGCGGCGGCTCAAGCGGGTGGTGATATCGTCCAGGCCATAGGACGCGGCGGCACCGTTATTCGCCTCCACCAGCCGCGCGAGAATGTCCGGCAGCGCGCCATAGGCATTGTCGCTGGCGAAATTCATCGCTTACCAATGTCCCGTGTTCGGCATCGATGCCCAGGGTTCCTTGGGTGCTAGCGCGGAACCCTCTTGAAGTAGTTCGATGGAGATGCCGTCGGGCGAGCGGACGAATGCCATGTGCCCATCACGTGGCGGGCGGTTGATGATGGTGCCCGCCTGCATCAACCTTTCACAGACGGCATAGATATCATCGACGCGATAGGCGAGATGGCCGAAATTGCGCCCGCCGGTATAGTTCTCGCTATCCCAATTATACGTCAGCTCGACCAGCGGGGCCTGCTCGGCCTGGGCGCGGGCGACATCGCCGGGGGCGGCCAGGAAGACGAGGGTGAAACGCCCCGCTTCGCTTTCGACACGGCGCAGTTCGACCAGCCCCAGCCGCGCGCAATAAAATTCAAGTGCCGCGGCCAGATCGGCGACACGGACCATGGTGTGGAGATAGCGCATGGGTTCCTCGATTCGTTTGACCGGCGGCGCAAAAGGGGCGCCTGCCCCCGTGTGGCAAGATTGCGCGCCGTGATGATCCGCATGGGCGCAATTTCGCCATGATGTTGCCTCAACTTCCTCCCTCGCGCGTTAGCTAAGGACAATTCGCCGCATGATTAGGGTGCGGTGCCTGATTTGGTCCTGACGCAAAGATTGCGCTGCTGTATGAGGAAAGCCTGCGCCTGGAATACCGCGAAAAGCGGAACCGGGTTTTGCGTTGATAAGAGGTCGTCAAAATTTCAGAGTGCGCCCGGTGTTTGGGCAACTGTTGGCCGGGGGATTCTTGTCTTCCGGCGATCTGCCGCGGCAGATTGACAGTGTCGTCAATTTTCACGTCTTCGGTGTCTGCTTTTGTAATCAGGAGGTTGAATGGCGTTACATTCCATGGTTACGATGGGTTCAAATAATAATAAGCGCACTGCTGAATGGCAGTGCAGGGGGAAGGAAGCGCGTGAATTTGCTTCACAGTTTTCGCGCACCCGGCGTGTCCGCGCCGGGTTTCATTTTGTCCGGGTCACGTTGAAATCATGCTAAAACCAGAACATGTAGCTGCCGAACAATTGCGGGTTCAGCGGAGCTCCCAACGCCGTTTCATCAGCGTCGCCATCGTGGGCGCTATCCATGTAGGCGTCATCTGGGCGCTTGCAAGTGGTCTTGCCGCGCACGTCACGTCCAAACTGATTCAGGACGTTGAGGTGGCCGTGGTGAAGGAGAAACCGCCAGATCTGAAACCGCCGCCGCCGCCACCGCCAGATTTCAAGGTACCGCCGCCGGACTTTGTGCCGCCGCCGGATATCAACATCGCGATGGAATCCTCGGCGAACGCGATTTCGCAGATCCAGCAGAAGGTCGCGACCGTGGCCCCGCCGCCACCGGTGACGACGATCACAGCGCCGCGCACCGATGGCAGGGCGCATGAATGCGAATCGCAATATCCGCCGCTGTCGCGGCGCTTGAGCGAGCAGGGCACTGTGACCGTTCGGTTCACCGTGACTGCGCAAGGGACCGTGGCAGGGCCGACGGTTATCAAGTCGAGCGGCTTCCAGCGTCTCGATAGTGCGGCCATCCAATGCACCAGTCGCTGGCGCTACCACCCCGCAACGCGCGGTGGTCAGGCCTTGGCAGTTCAGACAGAGGCCAATGTTCGGTACCAGTTGAAATAAGTATCCCGGTCGACCGGGTTTTCGATCTCACTTTCTGATGGAGTAATTACATTATGATCTCGAAGAAGCTGGCGATTGCTGCTGCATTCGTCCTCCTGGCAGGCGCCGCTCCGGCGCTGGCCCAAGACGCCGCCCCCGCACCCGCCGGTGTTGCCGATCAGGCTATTGACCAGGCCGCCACACCGGCGACCCCGGGCACGCCTGGTGCTGCCGACCAGATGGCAGCCCAACCGCAGGAGCCTGCTGCGGCTCCCGCAGCCGCTGCCGAAGAGACGAAGGCTGAGCCGAACAATCCCTATGGCCTCAGCGAATTGTGGGCTGCCGGTGACTTTGTTGCCCGTGGCACGCTGATCCTGCTCGCGGTCATGTCGATCGGTACCTGGTACATCTTCTTCATGAAGTTCTGGGAACAGTCCCGGGTGCTGAGCCAGGCCAAGATCGTCGACAAGAAGTTCTGGGCCTCGGCCAATCTGAACGAAGGTATCGACACGCTGCCGAAGAACAGCATGTTCCGTGCTGTCGCTGAAAGCGGTGTCTCGGCCTCGTCCGGGCAGGGCACGGGTCTTGTGAACCTGAATGACTGGATCGGCATGTCCCTGACCCGCCAGGTCGAAGACGCCAATGCCCGTATGCAGGGTGGTATCTCGTTCCTTGCCTCGGTCGGTTCGACGGCGCCGTTCGTTGGTCTGTTCGGTACAGTGTGGGGCATCTATCACGCCCTCATCGCGATCGGCATTGCCGGGCAAGCCTCGATCGACAAGGTCGCCGGTCCCGTCGGTGAAGCGCTCATCATGACCGCCATCGGTCTTGGCGTGGCTGTTCCGGCCGTGCTGCTCTACAACTTCCTCGTCCGTCGCAACCGCGTCATTCTCGAGAAAGTTCGTGGTTTCGCTGCGGATCTGCAGACCTATCTCATCACGCGCGCGAAATAGGGCGAGCGGAATAACGCGGAGTCTGCCGATATGAAAAATGACGTGATGAAGACCGGGCAGGAAGAGGTCCAACTCAATACCGATCTGAACGTTGTGCCTCTGACTGACGTAATGCTCGTGCTTCTCATCATCTTCCTGATCACCGTTCCGGTGGTGGTGAAGACGGTCAATCTGCAGTTGCCGATAGTCTCGAATATCCCGACGATCACAAAGCCGGAGAACATCATTATCGCAGTGGACAAGAACGAAGTTGTCTACTGGAATAATGCTCCGGTTGCCGACAATGCCGCACTCCTTAAACTTCTTAAGGAAAAGGCCGTTGTAAAACCCCAGCCCGAAATTCACGTCCGTGGAGATCATGACGTGCGTTTCGAGGCGGTGGGGCGGGTGATCCTGGACTGCCAGCGGGCGGGCATCATGAAAGTCGGGTTTCTGACTGAACCTGAACGCCCAGGTGGTTGAGCTGCGGCAGTTGAACAAACGATTTTTCCAATTGAGGTAATTTGCCATGGCCATGAGTGTTGGCGGAGCGACCGGCGACAACGAGCCGATGATCGAAATGAACACGACGCCGCTAATCGACGTCATGCTTGTTTTGCTCGTCATGCTGATCATCACGATCCCGATTCAGACGCATGCGGTTAAGTTGGATATGCCGGTAGGGGCACCTCCTCAGCAGGTGGTTCAGCCGGTGGTGGTGGAACTGGGTGTGGATTTTGACGGCACCCCGACCTGGAACGGTAACCCCGTTCCGTCGCGGAGCCTTCTCAACCAGTACCTTCAGATTGCGGCCAATACCGATCCGCAGCCTGAAATCCATTTGCGGCCAAATCGTCTGGCCAAATATGGTGCAGTTGCTCGGGTGTTGGGTGATGCTCAGCGCATTGGCGTGACGAAGATTGGATTCGTCGGCCAAGAGCAATATATGGACTAAGGGAGCCTACGACGGTCGACATCGCGGCGTACGAGTGCCGAACGAGGCCGCACTTTGAATTGGAATGAGGTCTCGGACATGAATACGAGTACACTTCGCGTGCTTTCGGTTGCGCTTCTCTTGGGGACGACGGCCTTTGCTGGCCACCTGGTTACAGGGCATTCTGTGGTGATCGGCGCGGCGCAAGCCGCGTCCGTCCGACCAGTGGTCGGAAAACCTTTGCAGCAGGCTCAGGAGCTTGCGGCGAAGGGCGATTACAAAGGTGCTATGGTTGCGGTGAAGCAGGCGGAAGCTGCTACCGGCAAGACGGCTGATGAAACCAAAGTCATCGACCAGATGCGCAGCTATATCGCATCAAAATCCGGCAATGCTTCAACCTATGAAGCGCAGATTGCCGCCGGCAAAGGCAGCGCCTCTGTCGCGCGCAGCCTGATCCGGGCGCATTACATGCAGAAGGAATACGCCAAGGTCATCAAGGATGCCGAGGTTGTCCGCCGCTTCGGTGCGATGGACGCGAGCACCCAGACCTTGATCGCGCAGGCCTATTTTCTGTCTGGCGATTATAAGGGCACCATTCGCTATCTGAAGGGGCGCACTGACCTGGACAGCGTCAAGCTGATCTATGGCGCGGCCTTCAAGTTGAACGATATGGAGGCCATTCAGGGCGCGCTTGAGCAGCTCATCCTGGCCACGGGTAACATCGAATACTGGCGCGGCGGCATTGAAATTGCCGAGCATCAGCGTCCGCTGACCGATCACCAGACACTGGATCTGCTGCGCTTGCGCCTGCTGACGGGCACCGCCCGCCCGGCAAGTGGCGGCGATGACGACTACTCTCTGGCGGCCCAGATCGCGATTCAGCTTGGCCTCCCCGGCGAAGCACAATCGGTTTTGCAAAAGGGCATGACGGCAGGTGTGGTGAAAGGCGAGCGCGCCAACCGCTTAATGGCGATGGCAACCACCCAGGCCACCAAGCAGAAGGCTGAATTGGCGCAGATGGAAGCGCGGGCGAAAACCCCGAGCGACCTTGTGAAAGTGGGCGAGGCGGTCGCCGGGTTTGGCGACACGGCCAAGGCGCTTGAGCTGATCGAACGGGCCGTCAAGCTAAGCCCAGCTCCTGTCTATGAAACGCAGGTCGCGCTGGGCCAGGCATTGCTGGCCAATGGCAAGCGCGATGCGGCTGCCAAAGCGTTTGCAGCTGTGCCCAAGACAGATATCAAGGCCTGGAATATCGCGCATCTGTACAACGTCTATGCGCGCACCAATCCGGCGACGGCGAGCAGTGTCAAAACGCCGAAGAAGAAGAAATAAACGCATAAGCGATACGACATGCATGGGCCGCCCGCGAAAGCTGGCGGCCTTTTGCGTTTGGCGCAGATTGGCCTTGGCGTGGCGCCTTTGGCGCAGGGTTCCGGCTTGCGCTAGAGTTTGCCGATGATGCATTTAAGCGATGCCGAGATCGAGGCGCTGTTGCTGAGTCTGCGCGTGTCGTCCGTCGCGGTGCTCGTGGCGCTACCGTTTGCGCTGGCCGCCGCGCTGCTGCTGGCGCGGCGCAATTTCCCCGGCAAGGTCCTGCTTGATGCGGTGTTGCATGCGCCGCTGGTGCTGCCGCCGGTGGCGGTGGGCTATCTGCTGTTGATGGCCTTGGGCACACGGGTGGGGCTGGGCGGCTGGCTTTATGAAACCTTCGGCATTCGCTTTATGTTCAGTTGGACCGGCGCGGTGCTGGCCTCTGCGCTGCTGACCTTCCCGTTCCAGATGCGGGCGATTCGGCTGGCGCTGGAGGCAGTGGACAGCGGGCTGTCTGAAGCCGCGCGGACATTGGGGGCCGGGCCGGTAGACCGGTTTTTCCACGTCACCTTGCCCTTGGCGCTTCCGGGCGTGGTGGTGGGCGCGATCACCGCCTTTGCCGCCAGCCTTGGGGAGTTCGGCGCTATCATCACCTTCGTCTCCAACATTCCGGGCGAGACACGCACCCTGCCGCTGGCGATCTACACCGCGCTTCAGGCGCCGGGCGGGGAGGCGGCGGCGGCGCGGCTGGCGGGGCTTTCGATTGGTCTGGCGCTGGTCTTCATGGTCGCGGCAGAACTGGCCCAGCGCCGCGCCCGGGCCGCCTTCGGATGAGTGTCGAGATCGCGCTCAGCCATGTGTTGGGGGCATTCGCGCTGGATGTCGCCTTCCAGCGGGAGGGCGCGGGCGTGACCGCTTTGTTCGGCCCCTCCGGCGCAGGTAAATCGTCCATCGTCCATGCCATTGCCGGGTTGGTGCGCCCGAACCAGGGGCGAATCGTGATCGGCGGGCGGGTGCTGTTTGATTCGGTGGCTGGAATCGATCTGCCAGCCGAGGCGCGGCGTGTTGGGCTGGTGTTTCAGGATGCGCGGCTGTTTCCGCATCTGACGGTCGAGAACAATCTGCGCTTTGGCTGGCGGCGGGCAAAGCTGCGGGCGAGCGAGGTTGAGATAGCCCACATCGTGGAGATGCTGGATCTGAAGCCGCTTCTGGCGCGGCGCCCGGCGCGGCTTTCGGGCGGGGAGAAAAGCCGGGTGGCGCTGGGGCGGGCGCTGCTTGCAGCCCCACAAATTCTACTGCTGGATGAACCGCTCGCCGCCCTCGATGTGGCCCGCAAGGCGGATATTCTTCCCTATCTCGAACGGCTGCGCGACGAGGCGCGGGTGCCGGTGTTCTATGTCAGCCATATGGTCGATGAAGTGCTCAGACTGGCCGATCATGTGGTGCTGTTGAAGGACGGGCGCGTGACGGGCCAAGGCTCGGTGTTCGAGTTTG
>DATJDE010000133.1:0-2343 GCA_035497595.1 Rhizomicrobium sp.
TCGAGGCGTGAGGCCGGTGAGTGCGAGGTCGAGCACCGTGTCGGTGAAGGCTGCATCGAGCGGGCCGTGGCCGATCAGCAGGCGGAAATAGAGCGGGGCGTAGATCAGGTCGAGCGTGGCATCGAGATCGATGTCCGCGCGCAATTCGCCATCGGCGATGGCGCGGGCGAGCAAAGCGCGGCCATCTTCTCTGCGGCCCATGATGAACTGATTGCGAAACACTTTGGCCAGTTCGCTATCGTTCTGGGCGGCGGCGATCATCATCGCGGTGTTGCGCCCTGTGCGGCTGGCAAAGGCTGTCGCTATGGCGCGCAGTTGTGTGCGCAAGGCCTCTACCGCTGTGCCTTTGGCGGTGCTGCGGCTTGGCGGTTTGGCGGTTTCCAGAAACGCGGCCATCGCCACCGATTGCGCATTGGGCCATTGGCGATAGATCGTGGGTTTGCCGACGCCTGCGCTTTGCGCCACCGCATCCATGGTGACCGCACTGATGCCACCTTCGTTCAGCAGCCGTGCGGCGGCGGCGAGGATTTTTTTGCGGGTCGCCGGATCGCGGGGGCGGCCGCGGGCGGGTTTTGCGTTTTTTTTCGTTTTGTCCGGGGCCATGCTTGACAGATGAATGAATTACATTACGGTACGTAACGTAATTACCTGCGTAAAGCAACAGGAGGCGACCATGATTCCCGCCACGCTGAGCCTGACACCGTATATCGTCGTCAAAGGCGCCGCCGCTGCCATTGCCTTTTATGTGAAGGCGCTTGGTGCCCGCGAAGACTATCGCCTGACCGACAAGGACGGGCGCATTGGCCATGCCGAACTCGTTCTGGGAGACGGGCGGTTGATGCTGTCCGACGAATATCCCGATTTCGGTGCGCTGGGGCCGTTTGCCATTGGCGGCACGCCGGTCAAGCTGCATCTCTATGTCGAAGATGTGGATGCCACGATGGCGCGGGCGCAGGCTGAGGGCGCGACCGTTCTGCGGCCCGCGCAGGATCAGTTCTTCGGGGATCGTGCGGGCATGATCGCCGATCCGTTCGGCCATCACTGGCACCTCGCCACCCGCAAAGAAGAGGTCAGCCCTGCCGAAATGCAGGCACGCTTCGCACAGTCTTTCGCCTGAACCGACGCGATGCAGGCGGCGCCCTCAACGCGGTTGCCCACCATCGCGGTGGTGGGCGTTGTCTATATCGATATGCTTGGCATCGGGCTTGCCTTTCCGGTGCTGCCGAAACTGATCGAACTGTTCGAGGGCGGCGATGTTGCCCGCGCCTCGGTGATCTTTGGTCTGCTGGCGAGTGCGTATGCGCTGATGCAGTTTCTGCTCGCGCCCGTGCTTGGCGCGTTGTCGGATTGGTATGGGCGGCGGCCGATCATTCTTCTGGCGCTGCTCGGCATGGGTATCAATTATGTGTTGTTGGGCTTTGCGCCCAATCTGCTGTGGCTGGCGGCAGGGCGGCTGATTTCGGGCGCGATGGGTGCGAGTTTTTCTACCGCCAATGCCTATCTGGCCGATATCACGCCGCCTGAAAAGCGGGCGCAGAGTTTTGGCCTGGTCGGGGCGGCCTTTGGCTTTGGTTTCATCACCGGGCCGGTGCTTGGTGGATTGCTCGGCGCCATCGATCTGCATTTGCCGTTTCTGGCGGCGGCGGGGCTCACTTTCGTCAATCTGGTTTTTGCCTATTTCGTTTTGCCGGAATCGCTCGATGCTGCCCATCGCAAGGCATTTTCATGGGCGCGCGCCAATCCCATCGGCGCGCTGCGTGAGCTTGGGCGTTATGGCAGCGTCGCGGGCATGATGGCGGTGTATGTGTTGGCGATGTTCGCCAATCGCGTCGCGGAAATGACCTGGGTGTTGTTCGCCTCTTATCGTTTTCACTGGGGTCCGTTCGAGATCGGTGTGTCGCTGGCGGCGGTCGGTGTGATGTTTGTGGTGGGGCAGGGTTTTCTGGTGCGCCTTGTGTTGCCACGGATCGGTGAACGCCGCGCGATTTTGATGGGCTTGTTTGTCAGCGTGATCCTGACCGCGGCCTATGGCATCGTGCCGTCGGGCTGGATGGTCTATCCGATCATTGCCTGCGGTGTTTTTGGCTGGGTGTTGGCGCAGCCCGCAACCATGGGGCTGCTGTCGGCATCGGTACCCGCCAACGAACAAGGGTTGTTACAGGGCGCGCTTGCCAGCCTCACCAGCCTGACCAGCATTGTCGGCCCACCGGTCTGGACCGGATTGTTTGCGTATTTCGTCAGCCCTGCTGCGCCTGTCATCATTCCAGGCGCCGCGTTTTTTGTTTCGGCCATGGTGTTCGCAGTCGCACTGTTGATGGCCTTTCGATGGCTCAACCGGCGCGC
>DATJDE010000134.1:0-10779 GCA_035497595.1 Rhizomicrobium sp.
ATGATCGCGGGTCAGCACCGGCTGGACGATGCGACTGCGCCCCTGCGCATTAAGGGCGGCCAGCAGCAAAGCGGATTTCACCTGCGCGGAGGCGACGTTTACAGTGGTGTCAATACAGAGCGCGGGATTGGCACCTGTCACGGTCAGCGGCATCAACCCGCCGGGCTGGGCGTCATAGGTCGTGCCGAATTGCGCCAGCGGATCGAGCACCCGTTTCATGGGGCGGCTTTTCAGGCTTGCGTCCCCGGTAAAGCCCACCTTGATGGGTGTGGTGGCCATGGCCCCCATCACCAGCCGCGAGCCGGTGCCGGAATTGCCGAAATCGAGCATCGCCTCAGGGGCGGCAAATCCGCCTGTTCCCACGCCATCGACCGTCCAGCTTCCGGGGCCGTGGCGGGTGACGGTGGCTCCGAAGCTGCGCATGGCTTCGGCGGTGTTCAGCACGTCTTCTGCTTCAAGAAGCCCGGTAATCCGCGTCTGACCAATGGTCAGGGCCCCCAGAATGAGGGCACGGTGGGAAATGGATTTGTCACCGGCTACAAGGGCTTTACCGGTGAGGGGGCGGGCGCGGCCTGCGGTAAGCGGGCGAATTTGTTCGGGCGTACTCATATTGCTCCTTTGACAGCCGCGAAGAGAAGTGGCAAACGACGCCCCCTTAAGAAACCGACTTCAGGCGGGAAGGTTAACCTTGGTCAAGGCAGATCTGGGAATAAAGCGCGTTTGTCCGAGTTGCTCGGCGCGATTCTATGACCTTCAAAAGCGGCCCATCGAGTGCCCTAAATGCGAATTCACGTTCGATCCGGAGTCGCTGTACAAGCAACGCCGTCCGCGCGTCGCGGAACCCGTGGTGCAGCAGAAGGTCGTCTCTGACGACGATGACGAGAACGAAGACGCGGAGAACGAGAACGAAGACTCCGACGAGGACGTCGAGGACGAAGTGGTGGTCGATGAGGCCCCGCTGATCGTTCCGGGCGATGACGACGATGACGAAGAGGTCGAGCCCGAGGAAGAAGATGCCGGGATGACCGTCGTCGATGCCGACGCCGATCCCGATATCGAGGACATCGAAGTCGAAGACGACGACGATGATGCCGTTGGGCTTCTGGTCGAAGAAGACGACGAAGAAGACGTCAGCGACATTATTGACGCAGACATTGAAAAGGACGATCGCTAAAAGATCGTCCCTCCAGAATTCGGGGCCATAGCTCAGCTGGGAGAGCGCCTGCATGGCATGCAGGAGGTCAGCGGTTCGATCCCGCTTGGCTCCACCAATTTTCAAAACCGCACCCTTTCATGAGGGTGCGGTTTTGTTTTAGGGCCAACCCGGTTTGCAGGCTTGTCTTCTGCCGGTGAGCGGCCAAAAGTTGCCCTGCACTTTCCATGCAGGGATCGCGTGTGAACCGTTTTATTGACGCCCGCAGCGTTTCGCCGGGCACGGCGTTAGGCGCCGACATTCTTCTTATTGGTGGGGGACCAGCGGGGATCAGCCTTGCGCTGGCGCTGAAGGATTCAGGACACAAAGTCATCCTGCTCGAAAGCGGCGGCATGGAGTTCGAGGCGGCCACCCAGGCGCTTTATGAGGGGCCTGAGACCGGCACGCCCTATCTGCCGCTCAATGCCTCTCGCATGCGATTCTTTGGTGGCAGCACCAATCATTGGGGCGGCTGGTGCAGGCCGCTGGACCGAATCGATTTCGAGGCGCGCGACTGGCTGGCCCATTCTGGCTGGCCGTTCGGGCGCGCGGCGCTGGAGCCCTATTACCCGCGAGCGCAAGAGTTGGTGGAGGCGGGGCCGTTTCTGTATGACGACGCGCCCAAGAAATTTCCGGTTTCGACACTGGCCATGGGCGCGGGCGGGCTGGAAACCGTGTGGTTTCAGTTCAGCAAAATGCGCGGCAGCGTGCTGCCCACCCATTTCGGTGAGCGTTATGCCGAGGACTTGAAGCAGATTTCCAATGTGCAGGTTTACACCCATGCCAATGTCACCGGGCTGCGGCTGACGCCGGACGCAAAACGGGTGCACCGGGTGGAGGTGGCAACGCTTTCGGGCGTGAGCTTCAGCGTGTCGCCCAAGCTGGTCGTGCTGGGTGCGGGCGCGGTGGAGAATGCGCGGCTGATGCTGGCATCGAACGATGTGGTGGCGACCGGCGTCGGCAATGGCAACGATCTGGTGGGGCGCTATTTTTCCGACCATCCGATACCGGGCAACAATGCGACGCTGGTGAGTTTTGGCGGCAAACTCTCGCCCTTTTTTCTGGGCACGCAGAGCGCGGCAGGCGCGCGGATTCGCGCGGCCTTTGCGCCGACCGATTCGTTTCGCCGCGCAAAGAAAGTTTTGGGCGCGCTGATCACCGTGGATGGCGGGGCCAAGCTGGATGCGCTGGGACAGGCGGCGGTGGAGACGGTGGCCGATAGTCTGGGTGTCGATGCCCGCAAGGCCCATGCCTATACGATCGGCTGCGGTTTTGAGCCTGCACCTGATCCTGAGCGGCGCATTACCTTGACGGGTGAACGCGATGGGTTGGGCATGCCGCGCGTGACATTGCACAACACGATTTCAGACGCGGATTTCGTGCGCTATCGCACGACGCTGGAAGAATGGGGGCGGCAGTTGCAGGCCTCTGGCGCAGGCATGTTGCGTATTCACCATGCAACGCAAGCCGAATGGCTGGAGGGGCTCGACTGGGCCAACCACCATATGGGCACGACGCGGATGCATGACGACCCCAAGCGCGGCGTGGTGGATGCCAATGGGCGTGTGCACGGCATGGGCAATCTGTTTGTGGCGGGGAGTGGGTGTTTTCCGACCTTTGGCGCCTCCAATCCGACGATGAATCTGGTGGCGCTGACGTTGCGCCTTGCTGACCATCTGAAAGGGCTCACACCATGAAGCTGACGCGCAGACCTGTGGTGGTGAGTGCGCTGGCCTTGATCGGGCTGGGAATCGCTGGCGGCATTGCGGTGGAAGCGCCGCGGCTTTTGCGGCGGCGCGTGCGCTCACCTTATGACGACATCACCGATCAACTGGGGCAGGAGGCTGCTTCCGTGACGGTAGGCAAGGCGGTGCTGGCCGGGCAGCGCGATTTTGATGCGGCCAAAACCACCAATGCTTTGCGTGCCCGGAACGGTTCACTGGCGCGGATGGCGCATGACGATTCTGTGGGTGGCCGGATGCTGGAAGCGGACGGCTGGGTGTTGCCGCAATCACTTGGGCTTGCCTGTGCGGTGTTGGCCGATCAGGCCATGCGGCGGGTGGGGTAACTGCGGATCAAGCCGCGTAGGGAATTGCCAAGATAAATTTCCGCGCCTTGCAGATCTGCGAGGGTGAGGGTCTTTTCGGCGCAATCTCCGCTGGCGAGTAGTTCCTGACGCAGGCAACCATTTAGCAAACCTGCCGATTGTGGCGGGGTGTAGAGCTGGTCTTTCAGGCGCAGGAAGATGTTGGTGCGACTGCCTTCGGCCAGTTCTCCGCGCTCGTTCAAAAAGAGAACTTCATCACTGCCGGTTTCTCGGGCGAGGCGCGCGTGTTCGGCTTCATAGGTCTCGCGCCAACTGGTTTTGTGGCGCAGGAGTTGATCGCTGCTTTGCACAGATTGCGGTGAGAGCGCGAAGCTCCACTGTGTGGGTGCATCGCCCATGGGCGTGGAGGTGCAGGAAAATGCGCCCGCTTCATCCAGCGTCAGCCGAACGCGCAAGGCGCCCTTTGCAGGGGCGACGGCGGCATGGAGGGCGTGAAGCGCATCAGCGCGCTGGAACGGGATGGAAAAGGTTTGGGCGCTGTGCGCCATGCGGGCGAGATGCAGATCAAGGCGGGTGAAGCCTTCGGCATAACGCAGCGTTTCGATCAGCACGAAAGGTTTGCGCGCGGCATCGGTGTAGCGGGCCTTGAGCAGACATTCGTCATATTCGGCATCGGCGCGCGAATCCCACACCACGCCGCCGCCGATGCCAAGTTCGCAAGCATTGCCTTTTACCGTGAGGGTGCGGATGGCAACGTTGAAGCTGGCGCTGCCATCGGGCGCGAAATGGCCGATGGCGCCGCAATAAACGCCACGTTGTGTATCTTCCAGATCGTGAAGGATTTCCATCGCGCGGATCTTGGGCGCGCCGGTGACCGAACCACAGGGAAACAGCGCGTGCAGGACGTCACGGATGGGTGTTGCGGGTTTGAGCTGTGCCGTGACGGTGGAGACCATGGTGTGCAGCGTGGGGTAGGTTTCGACCGTGAACAGGTTTTCCACTGCCACGCTGCCGGTTTGGGCAATGCGCCCTAGATCGTTGCGCAACAGATCGACGATCATCAGATTTTCTGCCCGGTCCTTTGCGCTCATCGCCAGATGAGCGCGGGCGGCGGCATCGGACGACGGTTCGGCGCCGCGCGGGGCGGTGCCTTTCATCGGGCGGGCGCGCAATTGCCCCGTAGCAGAAATTTCGAAAAACAGTTCGGGCGAGAGGCTGAGGATCTGCAAATCACCGTTGTCGATGAAAGCGCCATGGCGGACGGCGGCTTTCGCCCGCAAGGTGAGCCAGAGCGCGAGCGGATCGCCGACGAAAGGAGCCTGTGAGCGAAAACTGAGATTGGCCTGATAGATGTCGCCATCGGCAATATAGCGGTGGGTGCGCTCAAAGCGGGCGGCGTAATCCGCCCGGCTCCAGCCGTGGCTCAAAGGGCCGAGCCAGGCCCTGCCCTTTGGCGCGAGGGCGGCGGGTTCGATCTCTTCGCGCTTGTCGAACAAGGCGAACCACAGCAAGGGGACGTTCGGCACCCCGGGCAGGCGGGAGGCAAGGCGTGGTTCCAGCGCGTAGCCCAGTTCGTAGCTGAAATAGCCGACGGCAAACGCGCCCTCGGCACGGGCGGCCTCCAGCGCTGCGAGGGCTGGCTCTATGGCGGCACGGTCGTTGGCCGCAACGATGCCCCTGAAGCCGTGGAAACCCAGCAGGCGGTCGTTTTGGGCGGTGTCCAGCAGGATAAGAGGGGGTGCCATGGGTGCTTCTGGCGCAACTGATTGCGGCTTGTAATAAAATTGCTCTAAATCGGACATTCTCGTCACCTTGTTTTCGCCTCTCTTGAAAGGCGGAACATGCGCACCATCTCTTGGAACAGACGGTGCTTCTTTGTGAAGGCCTGGCGTGACGGAAGTTTATGGTGGCCTTTTTCGAGGCACCGGCAAAGCGCCCTGGAGGGCTTTGGAGATGAATCGTGTGTATTTCAACAGCCCGTTCCTTCTGGGCTTCGACCATCTGGAGCGTTTGCTCGAACGCACCGCGAAAGCCGCGGCCGATGGCTATCCGCCCTATAATATCGAGGAATTGACCGATAATCGCCTGCGCATCACGCTTGCGGTGGCGGGGTTCAGCCGCGACGAGTTGAGCATCACTGTCGAAGACAATCAGTTGACCATTCGCGGCAAGCAGGTGGAGGGCAGCGACAAGACCTTTCTGCACCGGGGCATCGCGGCGCGCCAATTCCAGCGCTCCTTCGTTCTGGCGGAAGGGATCGAAGTTACCGGAGCTTCGTTGGAGAATGGACTGCTGGTCGTTGAACTCAAGCGACGCAAAGTGGAACCGGAAATCCAGACCATTGAAATCCGGGGATGAAGTGCCACATCTGAAGAGAGACGTGCGCAGTTAGCGGTGTCTAAAAGGAGGTCGAAATGGCCGATAAAATGAGATTCGAAGAGGCGGATAGCGAGATCGACATGATCGGGCCATCGCGTATCACATACATCAAGGCGACAGGGCTTGAAGAAGCCAAACGCCTCGGCATCGTGCCCAAGGGCATCAAACTGCCGAAGGAAACGATGCTGTATGTGCTGCATGCAATGGATGGCAGCGTCCTCGGCTTCACCGATGGGTGGGACAGCGCGTATGGCGCGGCAGTGCAGAACGACATGACGCCTGTGAGCGTGCACTGAAAAAGCCCAGTATCCGAATTGAAAAGGGCCGAAGCGCAATGCTTCGGCCCTTTTTGCATCCTACAGCTGCAATCGTTAAGCGGCCTGACTGTTGGGGCCTGTGCTGGGCTCGGTAAGGATGGCGTAGAGCGCCTGAGATTCGTTTGCCGCGCGCAGTTTTTCACAGACCGCCTGGTTGCGCAGCAGGCGCGAAACCCGCGCCAGCGCCTTGAGATGATCGGCCCCTGCCTGTTCGGGCGCGAGCAGCAGGAAGACGAGATCGACGGGCTGATTGTCCACAGCATCGTAATCGATCGGGGTTTCGAGGCGGGCGAACAGACCGGTGATCTTTTCGAGACCATTGAGACGGCCATGGGGAATCGCAATTCCCTGCCCTACCCCGGTCGTGCCCAGGCGTTCGCGCTCTGTCAGGGTTTCAAAAATGCGCCTTTCGGGCAAACCCGCGATGGGCGCCGCACGGGCCGCCAGGTCCTGAAGCAACTGTTTTTTGCTCTGTGACTTGAGGGCCGCGATGACAGACCCCGGGTTAAGCAAATCCGTGATTTCCATTGGTAGGGGAGCCTTGCTTGATCAGGCAAGCTCGCCCTTTGGCGGCTTGGCCCTTTCGTGATGGTTCTTCAGCTTACGTTTGTAACGACGCGCCTGCTTTTCAACTTTCTCGAGCGCATCATCGAACGAACGGTAGGCATCGTTTGCTTCTCCCACTGCCGTCAGCACTGCACCCGCATCCAGATGCACTTTGCAGTCGGCGCGATAAAAGGCCCCCTCACGAGAAAAAACGACACTTGCATTGGCCCTGCCTTCGAAGTGTTTTTCAATAGCGCTTCCTAAACGCGCCCTCACTTGTTCTGGCAGTGCTTCCCCGATTTCAATCTGCTTTCCTGAAACGCGAACTTCCATGTGGACTACAGCCCTTAGGATACAAAATCACTATATCCTTTTAGACCGGTCGTTTCAAAAAAAGCGCCCGCCGTGTAGGCGGGCTACCTGCGAATGTCAAACTTGTAGGTTTCACACCGCCGCAGAAGCGGAAATATCGCTTGACTTAAGCCGCCGACGTTCCACAGACGACGGAATTCGCATGGCCTCCCGATATTTGGCCACGGTGCGGCGCGCGATATTCACCCCGTCCGCCGTTAAAAGCGACACAATCCGGTCGTCCGACAGTATTTCGCTATTGGCTTCATTGTCGATCATTTCGCGGATGCGGTCGCGCACCGCCTCCGCCGAATGGGCATCGGATCCATTAACGGCCTGAATGGCGGCGGTGAAGAAATATTTCATTTCGAAAACACCGCGCGGGGTCGCGATATATTTATTCGAGGTGACGCGGCTTACGGTCGATTCGTGCATTTCAATCGCGTCGGCGATGGTGCGCAGGTTCAGCGGGCGCAGGTGGCGCACGCCATAGGTCAAAAACCCATCCTGCTGACGCACCAGTTCGGTCGCCACTTTGAGGATCGTGCGCGCCCGCTGGTCCAGGCTTTTTACCAGCCAGTTCGCACTGTTCAGGCAATCGGTCAGATAGGTCTTGGCATCCTTCTCACGCGCCTGGCGCGAGACCTTTGAATAATACCGCGAATTCACGAGCAGGCGCGGAAGCGTGTCGCTGTTTAATTCCACATGCCAGCCACCATCGGGGCCTTCGCGCACGAAGACATCGGGAACAACCGGCTGCACCGGCTCGGAGCCGAAGGCGAGGCCCGGCTTGGGCGTCAGCGCGCGGATCTCCGCGATCATGTCTGTCACGTCTTCGGAATCGACCCCGCAGACAGCGCAGAGGCCGTTGATATCGCGCCGTGCCACCAGATCGAGCCGCGCCAGCAGTTTTTCCATGGCGGGGTCGAAGCGATCTTTTGCGCGCAACTGGATGGCCAGACATTCCGAAAGGTCGCGCGCCGCAACACCTGGCGGGTCGAAGCCTTGCAGCACGTTCAAAACGATTTCAACGGTATCGAGCGAGGAGCCCAGACGCCCGGCGATTTCAGGGAGTTCGCCGCGCAGATAGCCCGCTTCATCCACCGCATCGATCAGCGACAGGCAGATCAGCCGGCGTTCGGGATTGAACGCGGCGATGGCCAGCTGTTCGAGCAGATGATCTTTGAGAGACAGGCCACTGCCCTGAAGATTTTCCAGACCATCCTCATTGCCATCGATGCGCGCGCCGGAGGAGCGCACGGTGGACCAGTCGGTGAGGGGTTGGGAGGAATCGCCTTCGCCGCGTTGCGGCGACTCATCGGGGTACATGTCGTCCCGACCGGCATCCATGTCTTCCGCGCGCGAGAAATCTTCCCGGGTGAGCGCGGTGTCGAGGGCTTCGTTGGCGGGGGCTTTATCTTCGACCTGGCGTTCGGGTTCGGCAGGGGCGGCTTCATCGCGTTCCAGAAGCGGATTGCGTTCCAGTTCCTGGTCCACAAAGGCGGTGAGTTCGAGGTTCGACAATTGCAGCAGCTTGATGGCCTGCTGCAATTGCGGCGTCATGACCAGGGACTGACCCTGCCTGATCTCCAACCGTTGTGAAATTGCCATGACCCTATCTCATGCTTTCGGTCACAGAGAAAATCTTTCGCCGAGATAGACCCGGCGGACATCGCGGTCGCCCACGATGTCGGAGGGAAGGCCTTCCTTCAGCACGCGGCCTTCATGGATGATGTAAGCGCGATCGATCATCTCCAGCGCGTCGCGCACGTTATGATCGGTGATCAGCACGCCGATGCCGCGATCTTTGAGATGTTTCACCAGATCGCGGATTTCGCCGACGGCGATAGGATCGATACCGGCCAGAGGTTCATCGAGCAAAATGTAAGACGGATGGGTGGCGAGCGCGCGGGCGATTTCCACCCGGCGGCGTTCACCGCCCGAAAGTGCGATAGACGGGGTTTGGCGCACATGGTTGAGACCGAACTCAGTGAGCAGATCTTCGACCATGGCTTCGAGGCGGGCCGGGTCCTGTTCGATCAATTCGGCGGTGGCGCGGATATTTTCTTCCGCCGTCAGGCCGCGAAAGATCGAGGCTTCCTGTGGCAGATAGCCAATGCCGAGGCGGGCGCGGCGATACATCGGCAAATGCGTGACGTCATGGCCATCAACTTCGATGGTTCCAGCATCGGCGGGAATAAGACCGCTGATCATGTAGAAGCAGGTTGTCTTGCCTGCGCCATTGGGGCCGAGCAGACCCACCACCTCCCCGCGCTTGAGCGAAAGGCTGACCGAGCGCACGACGGGGCGTTTTCTGAAACTTTTGCCAATGCCGGTAACCACCAGACCCTGGCTGCCTTCGACGACGCGCGGGGCTTCCGCGCGGCCGGGCTGGGCAATGTTTTCTCTGGGGTTTGTGGTCATGGGCAAGAACTGTGCCTGTTTGGGTTTAAGGAACCATGAATGGTTACGGATTGGTTGGCGAAGTTGAGGGCGACCCAGCCGGACGCTGGGGAGGTGGGGTAAACAATCCCTGAACGCGGCCACCATTTTCCCCCTTGGACTGGAGCGTGGCGGCGCCGGTGACAAGGTTCACAACCAGGTTGGTGCCGCGCATCACGTTCTTGTCTTTTGCCAGAACGACGTGGCCGTTGATGGTGATCGTGCGCGGCGCGATGGCATAGACCGCGATGTCGCCCTGGGCGGTACCGGAGGCGGAATCAAACACGACATGGCCTGTCGCCTCGATCCTGTCGGGTTTGTTGTCGATCACGTTGACGCGCACCTTGTCGGCCCTGAGGCGCAGCTTGCCCTGGGTGACGATGACATTGCCCGAATAGGTGCCAGTCTTGCCCTTGAGGTCGGCGAGAAAGGCATCGGCGGAGACGTTGATCGGCTCGTTGGCGCTGTGTTTGCCAAAATCGAGCGGTGTTGTGGCGGCGGTTGCGGCGCCTGCCAGAACCAGAAAGGAGAAGGTGAGAAGGATGGTCTTCACGATTTGCCGTTCGCTTTCTGGAAGCTGGTGTGAACATTACCGCGCAGGCGAATTTGTTGTGTCGTTTTATCGACTTCAAACGTATCGGCGCTCAACGTGCCCAGCGGGCCTTGCCCGGTGACCTTTTGTTCGCCGCGCACGACGCCGCGTGACAGGTTGAAGTGAGCGCTTTGGGTGTGCAGTTCGTAGCCATTGTCCGAAAATACTGAAATGCCGCCTTCGAGCATCAGCGTTCTGGCGTCGGCATCGAACAGGCCGCTGGCGGCGCGGGCATTGAGCCAGCGGTTATGATCCAGCGTCATATCGGCATCGACATTTTCGAGCCGGGCTTTGCGCGAATTGCGGCCCTGCTGGATCGCCCGGTCGGCGGTGACCACGAAGGGATTGCCATCAGCATCGCTGCCCGAGAGCCGCGGCTTGACCATGGCCAGATCGTTGGCAACTTCGCCCACATGTTCGAATGTCATTGCCACACGTTCTTGCTGACGCGGCTGGAAGGTATAGACGGCGACCGCCGCCAGCAGCACCAGCGCCGTGATAGGCAAGGCGCGTTTCATCACCGCCACAAAGCGCGAATAGCGTTCGGCATCGAGCATGGTGCCGCGGGGGCGCGCGATCCAGTCGCTGCGCTTGGGCTTGAGCGCGGTGGTACGCGGGGCCATCAGACTACCCCGGCACGCAGGCAATCATGCATGTGCAATATCCCTTTCGGGCGCTGCGCCGTATCGAGCACAAAAAGCTGGGTGATTTTCTTTTCGTTCATCAGGGCAAGGGCTTCGGCGGCAAGACGATCTGCGCCAATGACCTTGGGCGCGCGGGTCATGACATCGGCCACTTTGCGATTCAGCAGATCGCGATCCATGTGGCGGGCAAGATCACCATCGGTCACGATGCCGATGAGCGCGCCATCGCCAGCAGTGATACCGACACAGCCGAAGCGGCGCGAGGCCAT
>DATJDE010000135.1:0-8627 GCA_035497595.1 Rhizomicrobium sp.
AAAGTTTCCGCGGCATAGGTACTTCGGTTGGGTTCCCACCCCGACAAATGCCCCAAAACCGCCTGGGGGGAAAGCGGCATAGTTTCTTCTTGATCTGGGGCCGACCCGCGCGGATGCTTCGGCCATGCGCAATGGTCAGGCAATCCTGCTCGACAGTGTTTTGACGCCCAATCCGCCGATGTCGCGGCGGGCGCTGTTGATCATTCTGATTTTCGTCTGTGCCATCAACCTGGCGTTTGCCGTCAGCTTCATGCTGCGCGGCGCCTGGCCGATTGCGCCGTTTCTGGGCCTCGATGTGGCGCTTCTGGCCTGGGCCTTTCGGACCAGCAGACGAGAAGCGCGCCGCTTCGAGCATGTCACGCTGACGGCGTCGCAGTTGCACATTCATCGCCAGCCTGCGCGGGGCGCGGGCGAGGATATTGAACTCAATCCCTATTGGGTTCGGGTGGAAATGGATGATCCGCCGGAACCCTGGAGCCAGCTTGCCCTGCGCAGTCATGGCCGCAAATGGCTGATCGGCAGTTTCCTGTCGCCGGATGCGCGGGCGGAATTTGCCGAGGCTTTGCGGAACGCCTTGCGGCGGGCGCGTGAAAATATTCCGGGATGATGCGCAAGAAACGGGTCGCTTTGGGGGAGTTGCCGGGTGATGCTTCGGCTATGAGCACGATACTTGATGCCGGTGACACACCTCAACTGCGCCGTATGGCGCGGGCGATCCGTTATCTTACTGAGCAATATCGCGAACAGCCAGACCTGGATGCCGCGGCGGCAGTGGCCGGGCTTTCGCCGTTTCACTTCCAGCGGCAGTTCACCCGCCATGTCGGCGTCAGCCCCAAGGCGTTTGTGGCGCATCTGACACTGGGCCATGCCAAGGGCGAGCTTGCGCAGGGGGCAAGCGTGTTGGAGGCGGCGCTGGAGGCCGGGCTTTCGGGGCCGTCGCGGTTGCATGATCTGTGTCTGAAGATCGAGGCGATGACACCGGGCGAGTATGCACGCGGCGGCGCTGGCTTGCTGATTGAATATGGTTTTCATGATTGTCCGTTTGGCGTGACGCTGATCATGGCGACGGACAAAGGCGTTTGCGGCATGGCCTTTGGCGATGAGGGCGAGGAAGACGAGATGCTCGCTGATATGCAGAGCCGCTGGCCGCGGGCGCGCTATCGCGAGGCGGTGGAACGCACCGCGCCGATATTGCGACAGATCATTGATCGTGACGGCGAGATCGGGCTGCATCTGTTGGGCACGCCGTGGCAGATCAAGGTTTGGCAGGCGCTGCTGGAGATTCCATCCGGTTCGGTCACGACCTATCGCAATGTCGCGTCGAAAGTTTGCGCGCCGAAAGCTTCGCGCGCCGTTGGAGCAGCGGTGGGGCGTAATCCGATTTCGCTTTTGATTCCGTGTCACCGCGTTCTGGGCAGTGATGGCGCTTTGCATGGCTATCATTGGGGCCTGCCGCGCAAGCGGGCGATGCTGGCGGTTGAAGCGGCGCTTCAGTCCTCCAGCCCCAACACATCGGCCATGGAATAGAGGCCGGGCTTTTTGCCTTGGCCCCAACGCGCGGCGGTAAGTGCGCCGCTGGCGAAGATATCGCGATCCTCCGCGATGTGACGCAGCACGATGCGTTCCTTTGGCCCTGCGAGAATCACGTCGTGATCGCCAATCACCGTGCCGCCGCGAAGCGCCGCAAAACCGATATCGCCATCTTTGCGCGCGCCGGTGTGGCCATCGCGGGCACGCACCGAGCGTTCGTCCAAATTGATGTTGCGGGCTTCAGCGGCGGCGTGACCCAGCAGCAATGCTGTGCCGGAGGGTGCATCGACTTTCTGGCGGTGGTGCATTTCGACGATTTCAATATCGAAATCGGGCAGGGCACGGGCGGCCTTTTTCACCAGCGCGGCGAGGAGGTTCACGCCAAGGCTCATATTGCCGGATTTGATGATCACGGCATGGCGGGCGGCGGCACGAATGGCGCTTTCGTCTTCTGCCGAAAAGCCGGTGGTGCCGATGACATGGGTGATGCGGGCCTGGGCTGCCAGCGCCGCGAGTTCGCGGGTGGCGGCGGGGGCGGTGAAATCCACCACCGCCTGTGCGCCTGCCAGCACAGGCAAGGCGTCGTCGGTGAGGGGCACGCCCAGAGCTTTGACACCGGCAAGCGCGCCCGCATCGGTGCCGAGATCGGGGTGGCCTTTTTCTGCCAGTGCACCGGCAAGAACCAGATCGCTGCTGTCCGCGATCATGCGGACGAGGGTGCGGCCCATGCGGCCTGCGGCACCGGCGATGACGACACGAATGGCCATGGGGCACTCTCCTTCAAAATGCGGCCCCTATTTGAACCTCCAAAAAAATGAAGGGGGGTTGGCAAGTCTTTGAACTGATACAGAAATAAAATCGGCCCCGCCGACGAGACGGGGAACACCCGATCATACAGCGAGGCCGGAGCTGTTCGATAGCTTTTCGGATCAGTCGCCTTTGGAGACGGTGACCATGGCCGGACGCAACAGGCGGTCGGCAATGGTGTAGCCGGTCTGCACGGTGGTCACCACGATACCCCTTGGCGTGCCTTCGGCGGGAACTTCGGCAATCGCCTGATGCAGGTTGGGATCGAATTTCGCGCCTTCGGTTTCGATCTTTTTGACGCCATGGTTTTCGAGCATGGCCAGAAGCTGGCGCTCGGTCACTTCCACCCCGTCGATCACGGCTTTGACCTGGGGGCTTGCACTTTCGCGCGCATCCGGCGGGCAGGCTTCGATGGCGCGCTGGAAATTATCGGCAACCGACAGCACATCGCGGGCGAATTTGGCGATGGCATATTGCGAGGCATCGGTCTTTTCACGCTCGCCGCGGCGGCGGGTGTTTTCTGCATCGGCCAGCGCGCGCAGCAGGCGGTCTTTCAGATCTGCGGCTTCGGCGCGCAGCGTCGCCACCTCGTCAATCGGGGGTTCGACGGGCGCGGGGGCTTCGGCAGGGGCGGCTTCGGTTTGGTTTTCGATGTCGTCGCTCATAACTCTTCCTTTAACGCGTCAGCCCAGCAAACGGCCAACGACTTTTGCTGTGTGATCGACCATGGGAATGATGCGGGCATAATTGAGCCGTGTAGGCCCCAAAACACCGATCACGCCGATGACTTTACCTTGTGCATTGGCATAGGGCGCCGCCACGATGGAGGACCCGGAAAGACTGAAAAGCCGGTTTTCGGACCCGATGAAGATGCGCACCCCATCGCCTTCGGCGGCAAGTTCCAACAGACGTATCAGATCGTTTTTGCGTTCGATATCGTCGAACAGGGTGCGGATACGATCCAGATCGCTCTGCGCTTCCATGCTTTCGAGCAGATGCGAGGTACCGCGCACGATCAGTACCTTTTCATCCGGCCCACGCGTGCCGCTATTGGGCATGGCAAGGGTGGCGAGGCCCTCGGCCACGATTTTCGCGGTCAGCGCATCAAGTTCGGCCCGTTCGCCTTCGAGTTCCTTGAAAATCTCGTCGCGGGCCGAATCGAGCGAGCGCCCGCGCAGCCGCGCATTGAGATAGTTGCTCGCTTCCGAAAACACCGAGGCCGGAAGGCCGGGCGGGGTTTCGATCACCCGGTTTTCCACCGCGCCATCTTCGGTGACGATCACCACCAGCGCTTTGCCGGGGCCGATATTGACGAATTCAATGTGTTTCAGCGTGGCCGCATCCTGCTTGGCCGCCACCATCAGCCCTGCGCAGCGCGACAGGCCCGACAGCATGGTGGCTGCCTGGGTCAGCACATCTTCCATGCCGCGCTCCGAGCCGGAGATGCGCTGTTCGATGGTGCTGCGTTCTTCAGGCGCAAGTTCGCCGATCTGCAGCATGCCATCGACGAACAGCCGCAGGCCCCGTTCTGTCGGCACCCGGCCCGCGCTGGTATGGGGGGCATAGAGCAGGCCCATCGATTCCAGATCGGCCATCACGTTGCGGATAGAGGCGGGCGACAAGGCAATGGGCAGGCGGTGGGACAGGGTGCGCGACCCCACAGGCTCACCGCTCGTCAGGAAAGCTTCCACAAGGCTGCGGAAAACCTCCCGCGGGCGATCCGCGAGACCGGTAATATGGGGGCGTGAAAACGGATCGTCCAACTTAACGTGCTGCTTTCGTTGAGATTATCATAGATGGCCGCACTGCGTTTGCGCCATCGTGTCATTGTGGCTAGGTAGCCTCAGAAACCCCGGACTTCAAGAGAGACACCATGCGCCCCAGCCAACGCGCGGCCGACCAGATGCGCCACGTGACCATTGAAACCGGGGTCGCCAAACACGCCGAGGGTTCCGCCCTCGTCAAATTCGGCGATACCCATGTGTTTGTCACCGCCAGCCTTGAAGAAGGGGTTCCGGGCTTCCTTAAGGGCACCGGCAAGGGCTGGGTCACCGCCGAGTATGGCATGTTGCCGCGCTCGACGGGGAGCCGGATGCGCCGCGAATCCGCGCAAGGCAAGCAATCGGGCCGGACCCAGGAAATTCAGCGGCTGATCGGGCGCTCGTTGCGGGCGGTCACCGATTTTGCGGCGCTGGGCGAAAAGCAGATCGTGATCGATTGCGATGTCATTCAGGCCGATGGGGGAACGCGCACCGCTGCCATTACCGGCGGCTATGTGGCGCTGGCGCAATGCGTGGCCTTTATGAAAAAGGTCGGCATGGTGACCAAGCCGGTGCTGAAGGATCATGTGGCGGCGATTTCCTGCGGGATCTATCGCGGAACTCCGGTGCTCGATCTGGATTATGACGAGGATTCCACCGCCGAGACGGATGCAAATTTCGTCATCACCGGGTCTGGCGGGCTGGTGGAGATTCAGGGCACCGCGGAAGGCGCGCCTTTTAGCGAAGATGAACTCGGTCAGTTGTTGCGACTGGCAAAAAAGGGCATCGGCGAATTGGTGCTGGTGCAGAAACAGGCACTTTCATGAAGCTGACACGCGGCGCAGAACTGGTCGTCGCGAGCCACAATCCGGGCAAGGTGCGCGAGATCAGGGATTTGCTCGCGCCCTTTGGGATTGTGACAAAGGGCGCCGCTGAGCTTGGGCTGGCGGAACCGGAAGAAACGGAAACGACATTTGCCGGAAATGCCGCGCTGAAGGCGCGCGCGGCGGCGGATGTGAGCGGGCTGGCTGCGCTGGCCGATGATTCCGGGTCGAGTGTGACTGCACTGGAGGGTGCGCCGGGGATTTATTCGGCGCGCTGGGCTGGGGACGCCAAGGATTTTGCCGCTGCCATGGCGCGGGTTGAACGCGAATTGAAAGACAAGGGTGCGCGGGACTATTCGGCCAGGTTTGTTTGCGCGCTGGCTTTGGCGGAACCGGGACAAGAGCCTGTGATTTTTGAAGGCGAAGTGCACGGAACATTGGTGTTTCCGCCGCGCGGGGCCTTTGGGTTCGGCTATGATCCCATCTTTGTGGCGGATGGGATGGACCAGACGTTTGGTGAAATAGAGCCCGCCCGCAAACATGCGATGAGCCATCGCGCGCGGGCGTTTGAAAAACTGGTCGCTGCACTTTCATGAGCAATTTCGGCATTTATGTGCATTGGCCGTTTTGCGCGGCCAAGTGCCCCTATTGCGATTTCAACAGCCATGTCCGCGCCGAAATTGATGAAGCGGGCTGGGTGGATGCGATTGTGCGCGAGCTTGGCTTTGCGGCTGGGGCGCAAGGGGTGCGGCCCACCGTGGATGCGGTATTTTTTGGCGGGGGCACGCCGTCTTTGATGCAGGGCGCGTCGGTCGGCACCATTCTGGAGGCGATTGCGCAGGTGTGGCCGATGGCGGGCGATTGCGAGATCACGCTGGAATCCAACCCTGCCAGTGTGGATGCGGGGCGCTTTGGGGATTATCGCGCGGCGGGCGTGAACCGGCTTTCGATGGGGATTCAGGCGCTCAATGATTCCGATCTGAAAATGCTGGGGCGGCTGCACAATACGGCAGAGGCGAAAGCGGCGATTGCGCTGGCGATTTCGACGTTTCCGCGCATGTCGTTCGATTTGATCTATGCGCGGCCTGATCAGGCGGTGGCAGCCTGGGAAGCGGAATTACAAGAGGCGCTGGCGTTTGGCACCGAGCATCTCTCGCTTTATCAGCTCACCATTGAACCGGCGACGCCTTTTGCCACGCTGGCGCGCAGTGGGGCGTTGGTAATCCCTGATGAAGACCGGGCGGTGGCGCTTTATGAGGCGACGCAAAGTGTTTGCGAGGCGGCGGGGCTACCAGCCTATGAAATTTCCAACCATGCACGCGCCGGCGCGCAATCGCGGCATAATCTGATTTACTGGCGCTATGGCGAATATATCGGTGTGGGGCCGGGGGCGCATGGGCGGGTGGTGTTGAACGGGCAGCGTGTGGCGACGGCGTGTGAACGTTTGCCGGAACGCTGGCGGCAGATGGTGCTTGATGATGGGCATGGCTATTCGTCCACGCCTATTTTCGATGATGAGGCGGCGCGCGAACATCTCTTGATGAATATGCGGCTCAGTGAAGGGCTGGATGTTGAGGCCTATCAGGCGCGCTGGAACATTGCGCTGGATCAGACCCGGATTGCGGGGCTTGCGAAGGCCGCGTTGATCAAACGTGAGGGCGCGGTTATTCGGGCGACGGCGCGGGGGCGGCTGGTGCTTAATGCGGTGATAGCCGAACTGGCGGTTTAGGCCATATTCCACAGCGCGTTTTCGCCGAGCGTGGCGACGAAGGCGGCGTGGGCCTGTTGTTCTGTATCTGTGATGCGCGGGGGCAACGGTATCGGGCGCGTTCGCGCGGGTTGCTGGATCAGAATCGAGTCTGGCGTGGCGCTATCAGTTGGTGAGAGCATCAGTCTGGTTTGGCGGCCGCCCAGGAGTTCGAGATAGACCTGTGCCAGCAGTGAGGAATCGAGCAGGGCGCCGTGCTTGTCGCGGCTGGTCAGATCTATGCCGAAGCGGCGGCACAACTCATCGAGCGAATAGCGTGAGCCGGGATACTTGACCTTGGCGATGTCGATTGTGTCGATGGCGCGGTCGTAGGGCAGCGGTGGGCGCGAGACTTTGGCGAATTCGGCGTTGAGGAATTTGAGGTCGAAGCCCGCATTGTGGATGACCAGCGGCGCATCGCCGATGAACGCGATGAACTCATCGACCACATGGGCGAAGAGCGGTTTGTCGGCCACGAACTCTTCGGTGATGCCGTGGACGCGCTGCGATTCCATCGGGATATCGCGTTCGGGGTTCAGATAGACCTGATAGGTGACGCCTGTCGGCACGTGGTCGAACAGTTCGACGCAGCCGATTTCGATGATGCGATGGCCGTCATTGGGGTCGAGGCCGGTAGTTTCGGTATCCAGAACGATTTCGCGCATGGCCTATGTTTGGGACGCTTTGCGCTTTTTGTGAAGGGTCTCGACGATTTTCTCCACCTGTTTGAAGGCGTGCTCGAGGCCCTTGTCGGTTTCCACAATGAAATGGGCGCCTTTGCGTTTGTCTGCATCGGGCATCTGGCGAGCGAGGATCGAATCGAGCTTTTCTTCGGTCATGCCGTCGCGTTCGAGCACACGGGCGCGCTGGATGTGGGCGGGGGCGGAGACCACCACCACCGCATCCATCCGCGTATGGCCGGAGGTTTCGAACAATAGCGGGATGTCTAGCACCACCATTTCGGCGCCTGCGTTGATCGCGTCGGTGAGGAATTGCATTTGTTCGCGGGCGACTAGCGGGTGAACGATGGCTTCCAGCGTTTTGAAGCCGGTTTCGCTTTTGCCGATTTCCTTGGCGAGGATCACGCGATCCACTTTTCCGCCCTGCACGGCTTGCGGGAACGCCTTTTCCACGTCGGGGACGGCCGCGCCGCCTGGTTCGTAGAGGCGGTGGACGGCGGCGTCGGCGTCATAAACCGGGATACCGAGACGGGCAAACATTTTGGCGGTTTCGGTTTTGCCCATGCCGATGGAGCCGGTGAGGCCGATGAGAAGGGGACGTTGGGACATTAAATGAGGGCCTGTTCGAGGTCGGCGCGCAAGTGCGGGGTGACGGTAGGGGTGATGCCATAAAAGGCAGCGAAGGAGGGCGCGGCCTGATGCATCAGCATGCCCAGGCCATCAATGGTTACATGACCGCGTGCTTTCGCGCGCGCCAGCAGATCGGTGGTGAGCGGATTGTAGATCAGGTCGGTGACGGCGGCGTCTTTGGGCAGCGGGTCGAGGGGCAGATCGAGCGGGGGCTGGCCTTTCATGCCTGCGCTGGTGGCGTTGACCAGGAGTTTTGTGTCGCGGGCGGCAGTGGGCCAATCGCTGAAGGGGGCAGGGATGAGGCGGGCTTTGACGAAGGGAGCCAGGGCGGCGGCCAATGTTTTTCCGCTTGTCGGATTGCGGCTGAGGATACGGATTTCGCCTGCGCCCAATTGATCGAGGGACAGGATGGCGGCGCGGGCGGCACCGCCTGCGCCCAAAAGAACGGCTGGCGCGCCGTTCAACGCGATACCGCCTGCGGTGAGGCTGGCGGCGAGGCCTTCGGCATCGGTGTTGCGGCCCTCCAGCGATCCGTCATCGTGGAAAATCAGCAGGTTTACGGCCCCTGCTGCGCGGGCGGCATCATCGACCCGATGGGCGAGGGCGTAGGCGGCTTCTTTGTGGGGGATGGTGAGATTGACGCCGCGAA
>DATJDE010000136.1:0-4139 GCA_035497595.1 Rhizomicrobium sp.
ATACGCCAGAATGCCGATGACAAGGGGCTGGTAAAGCCCGGCTGCCCCGCCACAATCAATTTCGGCCGCCCGGTAGAACCGCCCGATGTCGGTGCCTTCCAGGCAGGTGACACACGGTCTTCCAGCGCGCTGTCATCAGCCGACGCGGCCAGAAGATCAGCGATGGAAAACACAGGCTTGCCCGCCTCCAATGGCACATCGCCCACGATCAGCGGCGTGTTCGCAAGCTCGGCAATTGCCTTCAATTCCGCAATCGGCAGGCGAAACGAAACCGGCTGCGGAACAGCACCCAATTTCCACGCCGCATAACACGCCTCGATGAACGCAACGCCATTGGGCAGCGCAATGGTAAGAAAATCCCCAAAGCCAACACCCTTCGCGGCCAGCCCGCGCGCAATCCGGTTGGTCGCCAAGTCAAGCTCGCGCCAGCTCCGCACATCGCTGCCGCATTGCACGGCCATGGCATCGGGTTGTCGTGCCGCTTCACGGCTGAGCGCAGCGCCAATCGAAATTTCGGTGGATGTCACGGTCACCTTCCAATCCTTAGAAGGCGTATGGTTGAACGGATGACGTGGCGCCGTCAAATGGCTAGTGGAACAGCCCGCTGCCGCTCAAACCGTCAAAGACAAACTGCATGGCGAGCGCCGCCAGCAAAATCCCTGAAACCCGCGCCACCGCATTCGATCCCGTCACCCCCAAGAGCTTCAGCAGCCGGTTGCCCAGCAACATGCAGATAAGGGTGATGCTCATTACCGCCAGCAGCGCCAGCCCAACAAACAGGCTGTCAGCCGCACTCGCCTTGCCAATCAACAGCACAATGGCTGTCATGCTGCCCGGCCCGGCGATCAGCGGAATGGCCAGCGGCACAACGGCAATTGCCGTCTTGCCGCGCGCCTCGATTTCTTCACTCGTGGTGATGGAGGTCATGCCCGTATGGCGCGCCAAAAGCAGATCGGCTGCGACCATCAACAAAAGAATTCCGCCAGCCGTGCGAAAGGCGGGGAGCCCGACGCCCAACAGCTCCAAAAGGCGAACGCCGCAAATCGCAAAAGCAATCAGAACAACCGTGGCGGTGGAAACGGCCACAAGCGCAATCCGCCGCCGCCCCGCGCTATCACTGTCAGAGGTCAGCGCCAGAAAAACCGGAACCGTTTCCAATGGCCCCACAGCGACAAAGAGGGTCGCGAACGCGGTGAGGAAAAGGTCCGTCATTCCTCATCTCTACCGCGCCCGCCCTTTTGGCTCAATCGCCGTCTATTTCAGATCGCGGAACTTCTTGCCCTCTGCAACCAGTTTTTCCAGCAAGGCCGAAGGCTTGAAATCATCGCCCAGCTCGCCCTGCCACTGCTTCATCTTGGCCAACACTTTGTCCAGACCAATGAAGTCCGCATAATGCATCGGCCCGCCGCGATAGACCGGCCAGCCATAACCATTCACCCACACCACATCGATGTCGGATGGGCGATTGGCCATCTTCTCTTCAAGAATCTTCGCGCCCTCATTGATCATGGGATAGATCGTGCGCTCAAGAATTTCCTCATCCGAAATGCTGCGCGCCTTGGCACCGCTTTTCGCCATGAAATCCTTGATGATCTTTTCGGTGATCGGGGAGGGGATGGCGTTGCGCTTCTCGTCATAATCGTAAAAGCCCGCGCCGGTCTTCTGGCCGCGGCGGTCCATTTCGCACAACACTTCACGCACCGTGGAGCTGCTGGATTTTTCTTTCGACCAGCCAATGTCCAGCCCCGCAAGGTCGCTCATCGCGAACGGCCCCATCGGGAAACCGAAATCATACAGCACCCGATCCACATCCCATGGCATCGCGCCTTCCATCACCAGCTTGTGCGCCTCGCGCTGGCGCTGCGCCAACATGCGATTGCCGACAAAGCCGTCGCATACGCCCACCAGAACAGCCACCTTGCCGATCTTGCGGCCCAACTGCATCGTCGTGGCAATCACCGGCTTTGCCGTTTTCGCGCCGCGCACGATTTCAAGCAGCCGCATGACATTGGCGGGCGAGAAGAAATGCAAGCCAATCACGCTTTCAGGCCGTGTGGTGGCCGAGGCGATTTCATCGAGGTTCAGATAAGAGGTGTTGGAGGCAAGGATCGCGCCCGGCTTCACAATCTTGTCCAGCTTGCCGAACACATCCTTCTTCACGTCCATATTTTCATAGACAGCTTCAATCACCAGATCGCAATCGGCCAGATCGTTCAGCGAAAGTGAGGGCGTTAAAAGCGCCATGCGCTTTTCAACCTCTTCCATCGTGAAACGGCCGCGCTTGGCGCTGTTTTCATAATTCTTGCGCACCACGGCCAGGCCGCGATCCAGCGCGTCCTTCTGCATTTCCACAATCGTCACCGGAAACCCGGCATTGAGGAAGTTCATCGAAATGCCGCCGCCCATGGTGCCGGCGCCGATCACGCCGACCTTCTTGACAGCAATGGTTTCGGTCGTATCCGGCACGTCGGGAATCTTGTTGGCCTGACGCTCGGCAAAAAACGCATAACGCTGGGCCGCCGATTCCGGGCTGATCATCAGCTGGATAAAAAGCTCCTGCTCCTTCTTCATGCCTTCATCGAAGGGAAGGTTCACCGCCGCTTCAATGGTCTGGATGTTGCTTTCCGGCGCCTTGAAGCCGCGGAATTTGCGCGCATTGGCTTTGCGGAAATTCTCAAAGATTTCCGGCTTGCCGCGTGCCGCTTCCACTTTGGCGTTGTTGTCGCGCACCTTTTTCAACGGGCGCTTTTCGGCAACCACTTTGTTGGCAAACGCAATCGCGCCATCGCGCAGCGCCCCTTCAGTCACAAGTTCGTCCACTAGCCCCATTTCAAGGCAGGCTTTGGCGCCGACATGCTGGCCGCTGGTCATCATTTCCAGCGCCTTTTCCGGCCCCACGATACGCGGCAAACGCTGCGTGCCACCGGCGCCCGGCAGAAGGCCCAAATTCACTTCCGGCAAGCCGCATTTGGCGCTCGGCACCGCCACGCGGTAATGCGCGCACAGTGCCACTTCCAAGCCGCCGCCAAGGGCGGTGCCGTGAATGGCCGCGATCACCGGCTTGGGCGAATTTTCCATCAGGTCCTGAACCTGTTTGAGCGTCGCGCCATTCATCGCCCCGCCAAATTCTGAAATATCCGCACCCGCAATGAACGTGCGCCCATCGCAGATCAGCACAATCGCCTTGCTGCCGGCATCGGCAATCGCCTGCGTAAAGCCTTCAAACAACCCATCGCGCACCACCGCAGACAATGCGTTCACAGGCGGCGAATTCAGCGTGACGACGGATACGTCGTCCTCGCGCGTAAGGGTGGTCACAGAATTGATGGTAGTCATCGCGGTTTCCTCGATTATAGATATTAGCTGACGAAAAATCATGTCGCCGGACAAGAGTCCAGATCAGGCGCGTCCCAAAGCCAGGTCGCAGACATAAGGGTTGGTCTTGCGTTCCCAGCCAAAGGTAGACATCTGGCCGTGCCCCGGCACAAAGCGCATGTCATCGCCCAGCGGCCAAAGCTGTCCGGTGATAGAATCGACCAGTTGCTGATGGTTGCCGCGGGGAAAATCCGTCCGCCCGACCGAACCTTTGAACAGCACATCCCCCACAAAGGCGATTTTCGCCTCCTGGTGGTACAGCACGACATGGCCGGGCGTATGGCCGGGGCAATGGCGCACGCCCAGCGTGACCTCGCCCACCTGAACCGTGTCCCCGCCTTCCAGCCAGCGGTCGGGCAGGCAGTTCTCGGCATCCGAAAATCCGGGCCGCCGGGCGTTTTCTCCAAGCCGCTCCAGCAAAAACAGGTCATCGCGGTGGGGGCCTTCAATGGGCACACCCAGTTCCCGGGCAAGCTTGGCCGCACCCGACGCATGGTCCAGATGGCCATGGGTCAAAAGCACTTTTTCGATGGTCACGCCCTGTTCGGCCGCCGCCTGGCGAATGCGGTCAATCTCCCCACCCGGATCGACCACGGCCCCGCGCTTCGTGGCAGTGCACCACACAAGGCTGCAATTCTGCTGATAGGGCGTTACCGGCAGGATGACGGCATTGAGGGCGGGCTGCTGGGTCATAAATCTTGCATAGTGGCAGGGCATCCGTCCGTCCAGCCGAGTCGCCTGCGAAAGCCCTCGGGTACCGCAAA
>DATJDE010000137.1:0-3719 GCA_035497595.1 Rhizomicrobium sp.
GAGCACTTGCAGCAGCACGTTGAAGACATCGCGGTGCGCCTTCTCGACTTCATCGAACAGGATCACCTGATAGGGCCTGCGCCGCACAGCTTCTGTGAGCGTGCCGCCCTCCTCATAACCGACATAGCCGGGCGGCGCGCCGATCAGCCGGGCCACAGAATGTTTTTCCATGAACTCACTCATGTCGATACGCACCATCGCGGTGTCGTCATCGAACAGAAACGCGGCCAACGCCTTGGTCAGTTCGGTCTTGCCGACGCCGGTAGGGCCGAGGAACAGGAACGAACCGATGGGGCGGTTCGGATCCTGCAAGCCTGCGCGGGCGCGGCGCACGGCGTTGGAGATGGCGCGCACGGCTTCGTGCTGGCCGATCACGCGGTTCTCCAAACCTTCTTCCATGCGCAACAGTTTATCGCGCTCACCTTCCAGCATTTTGTCGACCGGGATTCCGGTCCAGCGCGAAACAATTTGCGCGATGTTTTCCGGCGTGACGGCTTCGTTGACGAGGGCTGCGCCTTCTTTGTCCTCGATCTCACGCACCTGCTTTTCGAGACCGGGGATCACGCCATAGGTGAGTTCACCGGCGCGCGCGAAATCACCTTTGCGTTGGACAATTTCAACTTCCTGCCGCGCGGCATCGAGCTTTTCCTTCAGGCCCTGACTGTCCGACACGGATTTTTTCTCTTCAAGCCATTTGGCGGTCAGCGCGGTGGAGTCTTCTTCCAGGTCGCCTAACTCTTCTTCGAGCGCTTTGAGCCGGTCCTGCGAGGCTTTGTCGGTTTCTTTTTTCAGCGCCTCACGTTCAATCTTGAGCTGGATGATGCGGCGGTCCAGCTCGTCCAGTTCTTCTGGTTTGGAATCCACCTGCATCCGCAAGCGGCTGGCCGCTTCGTCCATCAGGTCGATGGCTTTGTCGGGCAGAAAGCGATCGGTGATATAGCGGTTGGAAAGTGTGGCCGCAGACACGATGGCCGCATCGGTGATGCGCACGCCGTGATGCAGTTCATATTTCTCTTTTAACCCGCGCAGGATAGAGATTGTGTCCTCGACCGTCGGCTCGCTGACAAACACCGGTTGGAAGCGGCGGGTCAATGCCGCATCTTTCTCCACATATTTGCGATATTCGTTGAGCGTGGTGGCGCCGACACAATGCAGTTCGCCGCGTGCCAGAGCGGGCTTCAATAGGTTGGAGGCATCCATGGATCCTTCGCCCGCGCCTGCGCCAACCAGGGTATGCATTTCGTCGATAAAGAGGATGACCTTGCCTTCGGCGGACGTCACCTCGTTGAGCACCGCTTTCAGCCGTTCTTCAAATTCGCCGCGGAATTTCGCGCCTGCGATCAGCGAGCCCATATCCAGCGCCATCAACTGCTTGTCGCGCAAGCTTTCGGGCACATCGCCATTGACGATGCGTAAAGCGAGCCCTTCGATGATCGCAGTCTTGCCGACGCCGGGTTCGCCGATCAGCACCGGATTGTTTTTGGTGCGACGGGAGAGAACCTGAATCGTGCGGCGAATTTCTTCATCGCGTCCGATCACCGGATCGAGCTTGCCGTCGCGCGCGGCCTCTGTGAGATCGCGGGCATATTTTTTGAGCGCATCATACTGGTTTTCCGCGGTCGCGCTGTCGGCGGAGCGGCCTTTGCGCAAATCGTTGATAGCCTTGTTCAGGTTTTGCGCGGTAACGCCCGCATCTTTCAGAATACGCGCCGCCTCACTGCCTTGCGCCATCACAAGGCCGAGCAGCATGTATTCAGCGGTGACGAAACTGTCTCCCGCCTTCTTGGCGAGATCCTCGGCATTGTCGAGCATCCGCGCCGCTTGCGGGCTTAAATAGACCTGCCCATTGCCGCCTTCGACCTTGGGCAGTTTGGCGAGCGCAAGCTCGGTCTGGCGCAAGCCCTCCTCCGGGCGGCCGCCGCTGGCGCGGATGAGGCGGGCGGCAAGCCCTTCCTCATCGTCCAGCAGAACTTTCAGAAGATGTTCGGTGGTGAATTGCTGGTGGTTGGAGCGCAACGCCAACCCTTGTGCGGATTGAATAAAGCCGCGCGCCCGTTCTGTGAATTTCTCGGCGTCCATATCGGTCCTCTCGTGGCACCGGCACTGGCCGCCTTTCGGCGCACCCTGGTCGGCCCTTGGATTAAGATAACGCCCCTTTTGGGCACGGTATCCCTCCGCGAGAGGTGGGTTCCAGAGACCCGGATTTCAAGAACCGTCAGAAGCCCTCATTCTCAGGCACCCGTTGCTCGGCGCGGTTGCCATCGGAATCGCCCTCTTCACCGCCCTCATCGCTGTCTTCGCTGAGGTCGAAAGTGGGGGTGCTGCTGGCGACATCTACGGAGAAGCCTTCACTGCCCGGCTGGGGGCCGCGCCCGTTGGCGTTGCCGGTGTTGCCGTTCGCGTTGCCATTGGCATTGGCGTTATTGGGCGCGCCATTGCCGTTGTTATTGGCGTTCTGGTTGTTCTGCTGTTGGTCGCGCTGCTGCTGATACTGCTGCTGCTGTTGCTGCTGGAGCGCCTGCGCCGCCAAAATCCGATAATAGTGTTCGGCATGTTGCAGATAGTTTTCGGCCATCACCCGGTCGCCCGAGGTGTTGGCGTCGCGCGCGAGTTGCAGATATTTTTCGTAAACATGTGAGGCGGAGCCGCGAATTTTGACTTCGGGGCCTGTCGAATCATATGTCCGGTTTGGGTTGTATCCGCCGCCATTTCCACCGTTGCCACCGCCACCACCCTGATTATGGTTGCTGTGTTGCGGTCTACGGCCGCCACGTCTGGAACGCTTCACGGATGCCCCTTCATGTCTTGTGCCTTGGCTCACTGGCCTGGGTATCTTTCATCAATCATCGGTTCTGGCGCGACAATGCGCTGACTACTCTCGACCCGCTACGGCTGCTTGGCGCGTCTGTCGCAGGCAGGACTACTGGGCGTCTTCGCCCGGCCGATCAAATTGGCCGAAGTCCTGCTCCCCACGGAAGGGGAAGCTATCTTCTTACCGCCCGGTTTCCAAGGGATTTTTCGCAAGCACCACACGTGGCAGGCCCGAGAGGTCGGGAAAGACGCCCAGAACGTCCAGACCGGCGCGGCTTAAAACCTCCGGTACTGTCACGTTCTGGTCGGCGCCGATTTCCAGCAAAACAGGCGCGCCGGGCGCCAGGCGGCGGCAAAGAACCGGTCCCAAAGCACGATACGCGGCCAGCCCGTCCGGCCCCGCCTCAAGGGCGCTTTGGGGCTCGAATGTCAGTTCCGGCTCAAGCTGCGCCATGGCGTCACGTGCCACGTAAGGCGGGTTGGAGACGACCAGATCGAAGGTTTCGGGCAGGCCCTCCTCCCAATCGGCATCCCAATCGGACCGGATCAGGGTGGCGCGTGATTCGAGGTGGTGGCGGGCACGATTGCGGCCCGCCCAGGCCAGGGCCTGTTCGGACGCATCCACCCCCACCCCGCGCGCTGCCGGATACAGATGCAGCAAAGTGAGCAGCAGGATGCCGCTGCCGGTGCCCAGATCGAGGATGTTGAGTGGGGCCTGCGGATCGGCAAACAGCTTCAACGCCTGTTCGATTACCGTTTCGGTTTCCGGCCGGGGAATCAGCACACCGGGGCCGACCGCAAAAGACAGGCTCCAGAATTCCTTTTCGCCGGTGAGATAGGCCACCGGCGCGCGCGCCGCGCGGCGGGCGATCAGCGCCTCAAACCCGGCTTCGGCAGCGGCGCTGACG
>DATJDE010000138.1:0-1996 GCA_035497595.1 Rhizomicrobium sp.
GGTGGCCGGCTCGGTGCTCGGCATCAACCCGTTCAACCAGCCCGATGTCGAAGCCAGCAAAATCAAATCGCGCGAATTGACCGATGCTTATGAACGCTCCGGCACCCTGCCGCTGGGGGAGCCTGCCCGCCGGCTTGAAGGGGTTACGCTCTACGCCGATGCGCGCACTGAAAATCTGCTCAAAGGCCACGCCACGCTGGCCGATATTCTGCGCACCCATTTCCAGCAGGCAAAGCCCGGTGATTATGCCGCCGTGCTGGCCTTCATCGAACAATCGCCCGCCCATTGGGATCTGTTGCAGCAGATGCGCACGCGCCTGCGCGATAGGCTCAAAATCGCAACCTGCGCCGAGTTCGGCCCCCGCTTCCTCCACTCCACCGGGCAGGCGTACAAAGGCGGCCCCAACAGCGGTATCTTCCTCACCATTACCGCAGACCCCAAACAGGAACTGCCGGTGCCAAACCGCAAAATAGGCTTCGGCAAAGTGCAACAGGCACAAGCCATGGGCGATTTTCAGGTGCTGAACGAACGCGGGCGCCGCGCGCTGTGGCTGCATCTTGATGATGCGCAAACCGGGCTCGCAACAATTGCGCGCGCGCTGCAACAAGCGCTGAACGCCTGAGCGGAACCAAAAACGCGCCATATGGTTGAATCGCTGAAAGGCGGGCACATCGTCCGCGCCAGAGGTTCGCCATGCCCACGCGCCGAAAACCAAAATCCCCCGCCAAACGCGGAGCCTCCACCGCCAATGACAACGCCCCGCCCGCCCGGCGCGGCAGCCGCCCGGTCTGGCAAGGTCATTTGCGCCTGTCGCTGGTGAGTTGCCCGGTGCAACTGATCAACGCCACCACGCGCGCCAACGACATCTCCTTCCATCTCATCAACCCCGATACCAACAACCGCATCCGCATGGTGCCCACCGATCCCGATAGCGGGCCGATAGAGCGCAGCGCGCTGGTGAAGGGCTATGAAATCTCCAAAGACCAGTATGTCATCGTCAGCGAAGATGAGTTGAACGAGGTCAAACTCGAAACCACCCGCACGTTGGACATCGAACGCTTCGTCGACGCAAAAACCATCGACCGGCTCTATTGGAACGATCCCTATTTTCTGGTGCCTGATGATGACCAGGGCGTCGAAGCCTACACCGTGATCCGCGACGCCATGGCCAGCGCGGGCCGCATCGCGCTGGGGCGGCTGGTGATGCACACGCGCGAAAGGCTGATGGCCATCGAACCGCGCGGCAAGGGTCTGGTCGCCTATTCGCTGCGCATGCACGATGAAGTGAAAGACCCGGATTACGCTTTCCGCGAGATCTCCGAGTCCAAGCCCGACAAAAAGATGATCGAGATCGCCCAAAAGATCATCGATCAGAAAGAAGGCCCCTTCGACAGCGATGATTTCAAAGACCGCTACGAAGAAGCCCTGCGCGCCCTGATCGCAGCCAAGGAAAAAGGCGGCAAGCGCGTCAGCGCACCCGAACCGGAAGACACCAATGTGATCGATCTGATGGCCGCGCTGCAAAAAAGCCTGGGCCAGAAAACCAAACCCGCGCCCAAACCGGTCAAGGTCAAGCCAAAACGCAAAGCCGCACGTTAAAGCTCAGCGCGCATCAAACCGCTTGCGCGCAGCACTCAGCAACAGGGCGCTCTGAAAGAAGTCCTTCCACGGATCTGCGCGGCGCAGCAATGCGGCCGCCTTGGGCAAGGTGAAGCTCTGCGGATCAAGCCCGCGTTTGACCTGTGCCCAGCTTAGCGGCACCGCCAGCGGCGCATGGGCGCGCGCCCGCGGCGACCAGGGGGCAACTGCGGTGGATGTGCGATCATTGCGCAGATAATCGAGAAAGATTTTTCCGCCCCGCTTGGCCTTCGCCATATTGGTGGTGTAGCGCGCAGGTTCTGTCGCTTCCACGGCAAGGCAGATGTCGCGGGCAAACGCCTTAGCGTCTTTCCAGCTTGCGGGTTTTGCGGCGGTGGACCGAATGGGCGTCACCACA
>DATJDE010000139.1:0-7699 GCA_035497595.1 Rhizomicrobium sp.
AGAATGCGATCGATTGGGTCACGCGCACCGAAACGGGGGAGCCTGACGCCACGCTGAAAGCCTTTCGCGGCAAGGTGGCCGGCATCATGTCGGCATCGCCCGGCCCGTGGGGTGGCATGCGGGGGCTGGTGCATTTACGCCAGATTCTCAGCGGGCTTCAGGTGCTGGTGGTGGCCGAGCAGCTTGCGGTCCCACTAAGCCACCAGGCGTTTGACGAAAACGGGGCACTCAAAAACCCGTTGCACAACACCATCATCGACACCATAGGAAAACGCGCGGCCCAATTGGGCCGCGCGCTGAAGCAGGCTTAAATATTTGCGGGTTGGCTCACAGCCTCGGCTGTAGCCAGCCCGCAATCATATCCGCGGCCATGACGCGATACTCACTTTTCTCTTCAAAATAATGTCCGCCCAGCGGTTCTTCGAGCGTCTTGTCCTTGCCCCCAAGCGCGCCGAAAATCAGCTTCGCATCGCTGGCAAACACACCCATGTCGCCCGTGCTCTGAATCACCAGCGACGGCATGGTGATGTTACCCAAATGCACTTCGCCGCGGCATTTCGAGGTTTCCAAACTCCACATCGAAAGCCAGGTCTTGAGCGTATTGGCACGCCCAATGCCCGCTGGCGCGCGATTGGCGACAGCCGGATCGCCGCGATAACACCCCGGGCAATTGCGGGTGGACGGTTCGATGGCAGGATCGATGAAACGCAAATCCGCCCAGGTGCGGAACAGCGCGAAGGTGCGGTCGGGAATCCCAGCCGCGTTCAGCCGCACAAGCTCGGTCTTCGCCCAATCGGTAATGCGCTGGTTGCGTGCGCGCTGCGCGGCGCGATAGCGCGTGATGAACTCTTGCGAGAAGGGCGCACCGTTTTCTTTATTGAACGGATTGAGCGATTCATCGGTCTTGGTGGGATCGGTCTCGTCAATCACCGAACCGTCCATCCAGTTGGTCAGCACTTCAGGGCGACCGGGATGCGCGTTGAGGGAGATATAAAAATTGCCGCCCGGCAGCGCCTGCAGCGAATCCTGCACCACGCCCTTGGCGTCCGCCGCCAGTGTCGGGTTCTGCGATTCCGCCTGATAGGCCGCCATCAACGACCCGCCGCCGGAATTGCCCAGCAGCACAATGGTTTCAACGCCTGCCTTTTCTTTGAGCCATTTCATGCCGACGGAAATATCGATCAGCGCGTGTTCCAGCAGAAACTGATCTTCCGCGCCGCGAAAGCGCGTATTCCAGCCGAGGAACCCGTAACCGCGCTCGGCGAGGTAAGACGCCAGATAATGTTCGGTGAAATCGACGTTATAATGGGTCGCGATGAACGCCACCTTCGGACGCTTGCCCTTGGGCGTCCAATACAGCCCCTGACAGGGGTATTGGCCATGGCCAAAACGCGGCGCGGTTGGCGATTCAAGCCCTATAAACTGTGTTTCCACAGCAGACGACACATTCATGCAATCCTCCCGGAGGTTCTGGAACCCGCTAGACACTTCGAATTCGAATGAATATAACTTTGCGCAAAAAACAAGGCTACGCAAGGATGACAAACATTACGCGCATCCCCTTCGATGCGCTCCCGGATCAACTTCAGAAAGACCTTGGCGCCAAGGTCGAGCGGCTTGGCTATCTGGGCGAATTCTTTCAGGTCGCAGCCCACCAACCCGAGGCACTTTACCATTTCAACCGCTTCACCGAAACGCTGAAAGACGCGCTGCCCTTCAACCTTGTCGAACTAATCGCCCTCACTCTTTCAAGCTGGAGCGGCAACGCATATGAGCGCGTGCAGCATGAACGGCTGTCGCTCAAGCGCGGCCAAAGCGAAGCCTGGGTAAAAGATGCCGAAAAAGGCGCGCCCGATACGGCGGCAACATTGAACGACATCGAAAAAGCCACCCAGCGCCTTGCGCTGTCCATGGCCACCACGCAGGGCCGCGCATCGCAGGCCGATGCCGCAGCCCTTCTGAAATTGACGGATCAGAAAATCCTCGTGGGCGTGATGCTGACAGTGGGCCGCTATCTCGCCCATTCGGCGCTCAGCAACACCATGCAATTCAAAGCCCCCGTCCCCTCGCCTTTCGGAGACCCGGCATGACCGCCCCCATCTGGATCGGCGAAAAAGATCTCGCCCTCGATCTGTCGCAAGCAATCGCCCTGCTGCGCAAAGCCATGCTGCGGCAGGCCAATGGCCTTGCACAGAACATGGAAAAGACGCACCTGAACTGGGGCAGCGGTTCGATGCACGCCATCGGCGCCGCCTTCACCGACACCGCTCTGCTCGGCGTCAAAACCTGGGCCCACACCCCCAAAGGCGCAACCCCGCTCGAAATTTTGTGGGATGCCGAAACCGGCAAACTGCTCGCCATCATCGAAGCCTTTGCCATGGGCCAGCTGCGCACCTCCGGCATCGCCGGTCTGGTGACGGATATTCTCGCAACTGAAAACGCAGATCTTCTCACCATCTGCGGCACCGGCAAACAATCGCTCGCGCAAGTCGCCGCAGTCAGCCTGGTGCGCAAACTAAAATGCGTCCGCGTTTTCGGGCGCGATGAAACACGCCGCGCAGCCTTCGCCGCCCGCGTCGAAAATGAACTCGGCCTGAAGACCGAACAGTTCAGCGATGTGGAACGCGCCGTCAAAGATGCGCCCATCATCACCCTCGTCACCCGCGCCAAAGAACCGTTTCTGCAATCGGCCATGGTGGCACGCGGCGCGCACATCAACGCGATGGGCGCCATCACCCCCGAACGTCAGGAATTTGCCCCCGCCGTGCTGGAGCGTTGCGCCATCGTCGCGACCGACAGCATAGAACAGGCCCGCGCCCTCGGCGCAGAACTGATCGCCGCCTGGGGCCCCGATTTCGCGCCCTCGCACCTCACCACCGTCAACACGCTGGTTGCGAGCAACGCCAAACGCCCAAGCGATGCCGATCTCACTTTGTTCAAATCACTGGGAACAGGCACCGCCGATCTCGCCCTTGCCGAAGAACTCTATCGCCTCGCCCGCGAAAAGGGCCTGGGCACCGCGCTCCCAACACCCGCGCCCGCCCCGCTCTCATTCCGCGACCACAAAGGAGGCTGCGCATGACCGCACCCGAAGCAAAATTCCTCGCCGCCAACCCCGCGCTGCCAGCAGCAAATGATTTCTGGGAACCGATTATCATCAGCGGCGAACAGATCGCCCGCGAAGCCGAGCGCCTGCTCGATCTCGATGTCGCCGATCCCATCGAGCGTCAGGTCCGCATCGTGCACCCGATGGCCTGCGCGCGTGGGCAAGGCATGGCGCCCGGCATCGAAGTGCGCCTCTCCGCCCTCAAACCCGGCGAACGCACACAGCCCTATCGCCACAACGCCACCGAAGTCGGCTTCTGCATCGAAGGCGGCGGCAGAACCCATGCCGGTTCGGTGAGCTACGACATCGCGCAATATGACGTGTGGAACACCCCGTCCTGGACCGCGATCTCCCACGAGAACACCACCGACAAACCGCAAATCCGGCTGACCTATTCCAACGCCGCATTGTTGCGCCTGCTCAACGTGCATCTGGTCGAAGACAAAAAGACCACCGGCATCGTGCCCGAAAGCGCAGGCAAACCGAACGCCGCCGCACAAGGCGAGACAATCAAAATCCGCGATCTCTTCCAGATCCCGAATGATGATGCCTGGCTGATGTCCTATGAACGCCTCATCAACCCGCCCGCTGTGCAATCCAATTCCAACTATTGGAACTGGCAAAAGGTGAAGGCCGAGCTGGATCAGCTCACCGCACTCGGCGCAAAATATCGCGGCCGCCGCCTCTATCTGCTCTACAATCAGATGACAGGCCGCACCAACGGCACCACGCCCAGCTTCTTCGCCACCATGACCGTGCGCCCGCCCAACATCATCGACCGCCCGCACCGCCACGCCTCTGCCGCGATCAACTATTACTTCAGCGGCGCAGGCTACAGCCGCGTGGCTGGCAAGCATTACGAATGGAAAGCGGGCGATCTCATGCTCTCAGCCCCCGGCTGGGCCATTCACAACCACGCCAGCCACGATCAAGGCCCGGTCTACGAACTCACCATTCAGGATCAGCCCTTCCACATCTGGCAGGAATCCCTGTTGTGGCAGGAAACACTTGTCGAACCGCCCGCGCTTCTGGGCGCACATAGCGGCTTCAAAACCAATCGCGAGGAGTTAGTATAATGACGCAAGACCTTTCCTGGCTGAAAGGCTCCATGCCGCCGCTCATCACCCCGTTTCGCGACGGCGCGATTGATTTTGAAACCTATGGTCGCCTTGTCGAACGCCAGATCGAAGGCGGCAGCCAGGGCATTCTCGTCAACGGCACCACCGCCGAACCCAGCTCGCTTTCGACAGACGAACGCAACGCCCTCGTCGCCTTCGCGGTGAAACAGGTGAAAGGCCGCATCCCGGTCGTCGCCGCCACGGGCTCGCAATCGCTGGCCGAAACGCTGGTGCTGTCGCAGTTCGCCGAAAAAGCCGGTGCCGATGCCCAGCTCATCGTCACGCCCTATTACATCAAGCCGCCGCAGCGCGGGCTCGCCGCCTATTTCATCGAAGTCGCATCGCGGATGAAAACCCCCGCCATGGTCTATCACATCCCCGGCCGCGCCGGTGTGTCGATGGATGTGGAAACCTTCGTCGCCATCAAAACGAAATGCGATAATCTGGTCGGCGTCAAACACGCCTCCAACGATCTGGCGTTTGTCACCGAACTTCTCACCACCATGGGCCGCGATTTCCGCGTCTTTGTCGGCCTCGAAGAACTCGGCTTCCCGATGATGGCGATCGGCGCCGTCGGCATGATGAACGCCGTCGGCAACCTGGACCCGGTGCGCGTCGCCGGTCTCGCCGCTGCCGTCGAAGCGGGCGATCTGCCCCGCGCCCGCGAACTGCACTTCCAGCTCTTCGAGGTCTGCAAGGCCATCTTCCTCGAAACCAATCCGATTCCGCTGAAATACATGATGAAAAAACTCGGCCTGATCGAGCACAACGAACACCGCCTGCCGATGAGCCCGGCAACAGAGGCGATGGAACGCAAACTCGATTCCGTCCTGCGCACCGCCCAACTGGGATAAAACCATGACCGTCCACCCGCACAAATGGGAAAACAGCGGCACCCACCGCGTCCCCTACTGGGTCTATACCGACCCTGAAATCTACGCGCGCGAGCTTGCTGCCGTGTTCGGTGGCAAATCGTGGAATTTCGTCGGCCTCGAAGCCGAAATCCCCAATCCGGGCGATTACAAACGCACCGCCATTGGCGAAAGCTCCGTCATCGTGGTGCGCGGCAAAGAGGGCGAGATCAACGTCCTCAAAAACCAGTGCGCCCATCGCGGCCTCGAAGTCTGCCGTCAGGATTACGGCGCCACCCGCGCCTTCCAGTGCCCCTACCATCAATGGACCTATCGTCTCGATGGCGCGCTCTCCGGCGTGCCCTTCGCCAAAGGCGTCGGCGGCCATGGCGGCATGCCGGATGATTTCGACCGCAAAGATCACGGCCTGACAAAACTCAACGTCACCACCCGCCACGGCGCGATCTTCGCAAGCTATGCACAAGACATGCAGCCGCTCGAAGACTATCTGGGCGATAAAATGCTCACGCTGTTCGACCGCGTGTTCAACGGCAAGCCGTTGCGCATCGTCGGCGTGTCGCGCCAGCGCATCCCCAGCAACTGGAAATTGATGTTCGAAAACATCAAAGACCCCTATCACGCCAGCCTGCTGCATGTGTTCCTGGTGACCTTCGGCCTCTTCCGGGTCGATAACCCGTCGCGCACGGAAATGGATTCCACCGGACGCCACAGCGCACTGGTCTCGCGCCGCAGCACCAATCTGGATCCCAATGCCGCCACGCAGGAAATGGCATCCTTCCGCGAAAAGCTGGAGCTGAAAGACCCGCGCCTGCTCGACATCGTGAAAGAGTTTTCCGATCCCGCCACCGTGGTCATGCAAACCATCTGGCCCAACCTCATCGTGCAGCAACAGGCCAACACGCTCGCCACCCGCCAAATCCTGCCCGCCGGCCCCGATGCGTTCGACCTGAACTGGACGTTCTTCGGCTATGAAGACGATGATGACGCCATGCGCACCCGCCGCCTGCGCCACGCCAACCTCATGGGCCCCGCAGGCTTCGTCTCGCTCGATGACAGCGAGGTGATGGATCTTGCCCAACGCGGCATCCATGTAGACCCGGAACAGCAAGCCGTGGTCGAAATGGGTGGCCGTGGCCGCGAAGACCACGACCACATTGTCACCGAAACCGCCATCCGCGCCTTTTACGGCTATTACCGGGAGATCATGGGCCTATGAGCAACGATCCGGGCCTGATGCTGGAAGTCCAGGCGCTCTACACCGCTTACGCCGATCTGATCGACGAAGGTCCGATCAGCGAATGGCCAAGCCTGTTCGTCGAAACCGCCCTCTACAAAATCGTGACGCGGGAAAACCTCGCCCGCGGCTGGGATCTTGGGCTGATGCTCTGTGAATCGCGCGGCGGCATCGAAGATCGGGCCTATGCCATCGAGCATCTGTCGCTCACCATCCCGCGCCGCGTGCGCCACCTGATTTCGGGCTTCGCACTTACCACCAACGCAGATGGCAGCTTTGCCGTCACCGCCAATTTCGCGGTGTTCGAAACCATCGAAGGCAGGGTCACAACCACCTTTGCATCAGGCCGCTATCGCGACATCGTGGTGCGCGAGGCTGATGGCAAGCTGCGTTTCAAGGAAAAGATCTCGGTCTGCGACGCGGCAACCATCAACAACTCTCTGGTCTACCCGCTCTAAACTCTTGAACGGTCGCTCTTTCTAACGCCGAACCGGAAACCGCACCCCTGTCATGGCCCGCCTAGTGCGGGCCACCCAGGTGACACCGGCCCACTGTGTCAGAACTGAGCGGGGCCATACGGTTCAATTGAGTACGCCCCTCAGGGCGTCGCAGAGCCCAGGGGCAGCGTCACGCCCACATGGCTCTTGAGATAGTTCTGTTCTTCCCGGGTCAGGTTCTCGCTCATCTTCAGCAGCACCTTGCGCAAAATCGCGATATCGGCGGGGTCCAGTTCGTTCGCCGCGATGGCGTTGACCTCGGCCACACAGGGAATCAATTTTTCGCGCAAACGCCGCCCCTTGGCGGTGAGAAAAATATGCACCTTGCGGCGGTCTTCCTTGCTCGGCACCCGCTTGATGAAGCCGACCCGCTCCATCCCGTTCAGCGCCGTCACCGTGGTCGGCTCGCGCATCCCCACCCTGCGGGAAAGCTCGCGCTGGGTCATGCCCTCTTCATTCCACAGAGCGCGCAAAAACGGCCATTGCCCGGCGGAAACACCGTGCTCGATCGTGCGTCGCTCCAGATTGCGCGAAAATGACCGGAAGGTAATCCGGGTGAGATAGCCGATGCTGTTCATCGGCATGTCATAAAAACTTGCCGTTTGAACCGGCGCTTTTTTAGCTGCCATGACGCTCTTGCCCCCAATGTCAATAAAATGGATAGGTCGGTAAGGGTCAAAACGCAATCACCTCGGGTTTCTTGCCGGAGCGTAGCATATTCTGTTAGATAGAAATCTAATTTAGTGTGGGGCTCCCGTGACCAAACCCGTCTTGATGCCGACAACAATCGTCGGAAGCTACCCCCAGCCCGATTGGCTGATCGACCGCGAAAAACTCAAGGAACGCCTGCCTCCCCGGGTGCGTGCGCAGGA
>DATJDE010000140.1:0-3160 GCA_035497595.1 Rhizomicrobium sp.
GGCGAGTTTGGGGAGGTATTTCTTGCGCTGCTCTTCGCTGCCATAGGCGAAGATCGGGTGCATCACCAGTGAGTTTTGCACGCTCATGGCGGAGCGGTAGCCGGAATCGATGCGCTCGACTTCGCGCGCGACGAGGCCGTAGGAAACATAGTTCATATTCGCGCCGCCATACTGTTCGGGCAGCGTGAGGCCGAGGAAACCGATCTCGCCCATTTCAGTCATGATTTTGCGATCGAATGTTTCGTTGCGGAAACCATCACGCACGCGGGGGGCGAGGTGATCGGTGCAATAGGCGCGGGCGGATTCGCGCACCATGCGTTCTTCGGTGGTCAGCTCGGCGTCGAGCAGCAGGGGATCGGCCCAGTCATAGGTGGCGTTTTTTTCCGGGGCGAGCGCGTTCATGGTGTCGGTTCCGCAAAGAATTCGAGGACGGCAGTTTTATAGACTTTGTCGCCCACCGTGGACATGTGATCGCGGCGCGGCACGGTAACGGCTTTGCCATGGGCGAACGCGGCGGCAAGGGGATCCGGTGCCCCTGTGAGCACATCGTTTTCGCCGCAGACGACGAGTACCGGGTTATCGGCCTTGCGCAGCGCCTCCAGCGGGAAGTTGCGGCGCATGGAGCGCATGCAGGCGGCCAGGGCCAGCCGGTCTTTGCCGCCTTGGTCTGCGAAGGCGCGGAAGGTGAGCGCTGTGGGATCAGTGATTTTGGAGATGTCCGGCTCTACAAGCGCATCGGCGATGCGGTTGCGGGTGGCGGGATCGACCATGCGGTTGCCGGGCTGGGGTGAGGTATCGAGATAGGTCGCACCTACCCCACCGAGGGCGATTTTGCGCAAGGCATGTGCGTGTTCGACGATCAGGTGCATGGAGATGAAGCCGCCCATGGAATAGCCCATGAGAAAAGTGGGGACGATGCCGGTTGCTGCCATGACGCTCAGGGCATCTTCGGCCATGATGTCGTGGCCGTAGAATTTTTCATCATGCGGTTTGTCACTTTCGCCATGGCCGCGGCAATCCATGGCGATGACCTGGTAGCCTGCCTCGGTCAGGGTTTTGTACCAGCCCGGTTCCTGCCAGTTCTGGCGGCGGCTGGCGGCAAAACCGTGGATCAGCAGGACCGGAGCGCCGTTGCCGACGACCTCATAAGCGATGCGGACGCCATCTGCGGCGGTTGCGAAATCTGGCATTCTTCCTTGCCTGGATGTGACGGCGCGACCTTCGCAAAGGTGGAGCGGACTGTCTATGATGGGGTGGACGGAACAGGGTTTTTCACCATGACCGCTGAGAGCCTGAAGAAAGATGTGGGCGCCGCCATTGATGCCATGCGGGCCGAATTGCTGGGCCTTTCCCATGCCATTCATGGAGAACCGGAACTGGCGCTGGAAGAATTTAAAGCCGCTGCCCGGCTTTCTGACGCGGTGGAGAGCCATGGCATTGCGGTGCAGCGACAGGCCTTTGGCCTGGCCACCGCATTCGCCGCCGAATTTGGTAAGCCAAGCGGGCCGAACATTGCCATCCTTTCCGAATATGATGCACTGCCGGGGATTGGCCATGCGTGCGGGCACAACATCATCGCGACGTCGGCTTATGGCGCGGCGATGGCGCTTTCCAAGCTCAATGGGCGGTTGCCGGGACGGGTGCGTTATCTCGGCACGCCGGCGGAGGAGCGCTTTGGCGGCAAGGAGATGATGGCGCGCGAAGGTGCGTTTGAGAAGGTGGATGCGGCGATGATGATGCATCCCTCCAGCCTCAACATTGTGACCATGCCGTGCATCGCGATTTCGGAAGTGGAAGTTGTGTATCATGGGCTCTCGGCCCATGCCTCGGCCATGCCTTATCGTGGGCTCAATGCGCTGGATGCGGTGGTGACCGCCTATCAAACGATTGCGCAGCTGCGCCAGCACATCAAACCGACTGAGCGTATTCACGGCATCATCACCGAAGGCGGGTTGGCCGCGAATATTGTGCCGGAACGGGCGGCCTGCCGGTTTTACGTGCGGGCGAAGGATGCGCGCGAGCTGGCGCCGCTAAAAGCGCGGGTGCACGCCTGTTTCGAGGCGGGGGCGCTGGCGACCGGGTGCACAGTCGAGATTGAATGGGGTATCACCGATTATCTCGATCTCAAGACCAACTGGCCGATGGCCGAAGCGTACAAGAAAAACGCGGTAGCGCTGGGGCGTGAATTCTTTCCGCTAGAACAGATGCCGCCGGGGTTTGCGGGATCGACCGATATGGGCAATGTGAGCCATCGCGTCCCCTCTATTCACCCGATGCTGGCGGTGGCGCCGCCCAATGTGATTATTCATAACCCGGAATTTGCGCGCTGGGCGGCATCGGACAAGGGAGACGATGCGGTGATGGATGGTGCGAAATCTTTGGCGTTCACCGCCATCGATGTGATGTGTGATGCTGGATTGATGGAAACGGTGAAGGCGGACTTTGAGGCAACTGCCGCGCTGTCGCGGCAATCGGTGGAGAGCATTGCCGCAAAAGGGCCGGGTCATCACGCACATGGAGGCTGTGGTTGCGCATGAATGGATGGCTGGTTGTTGCGGCGGTGAACGGTTTTCTTGCGGTGTTGGCGGGCGCTTTTGGCGCGCACAGCCTTACGGGCAAAGTTGACCCGCAGATGATGGGCGCGTTTTCAACCGCGGCGCTGTATCACCTGTTTCATGCGCTCGCCATTGGGATTGCCGCACTTTCGATGCGCGGGCGGGCGGCGAAAATCGCGGCTGGGCTTTTTTTGTTCGGGATCGTGCTGTTCTGCGGCTCGCTTTATCTGCTCGTTCTGACGGGGGTGCGCGGGCTGGGGATCATCACACCATTTGGCGGGGTTGGCTTTTTGGCGGGCTGGGCAGTTCTTGCTTATGCCGGCTGGAAGAGAGCTTAGATGGCGGAGCGCATTCTCGTTGCCGGTGCGGGCATTGCGGGGCTTGGGTTGGCGCTGGCATTTAGCGGGACCGCGCACCAGATCACCCTTGTGGACCGCGACCCCGAGCCGCCGGAGGGTTCGGCTGAAGATGCGTTCAACACTTGGGAACGGCGCGGGGCGACCCAGCTTCGCCATAGCCATGCGTTTATCGGGCGGCTCACAACCTTGCTGCGCGAGCGTTATCCCATTCTGTTGGAAGACCTAATCGCCAATGGCGCGCGGACG
>DATJDE010000141.1:0-2473 GCA_035497595.1 Rhizomicrobium sp.
GCAATTGCAGTCGCAAAAGATCGACGGCGGCCCCGATCTTCTCAAATCCATTCCCAACATGACCTTCTCGAAGACGAATTTCACGTCTTACAACATCGCCATACGCGGCGTCGGCACCAAGGCGATCTCCGCCACCACCGATCCGGCGGTCGCCGTCAGCTTCAACGACACGGCCCTAATCCGCAATCGCTTCTTCGAGCAGGAGTTTTTCGATGTGGAGCGCGTGGAAGTCCTGCGCGGGCCCCAAGGCACGCTCTATGGCCGCAACGCCACCGGCGGCGTGGTCAACATCATCTCGGCCAAGCCAACAGATCAGTTCGAAGGTGAGATCAAGGCCGAACTGGGCAATTACAGCACCAAACGCCTGCGCGGTTTCATCAACGTGCCCATCGTCGACGACAGGCTGGACTTGCGCCTCGCAGGCTCCCTGCTGGATCGCGGCGGCTACGATTACAACGCCACCACGAAAAACCATATCAACGGCCGCAAACTCTGGTCCACCCGCGCAACGCTCGGCTTCAAGCCCGTGGAATGGCTGCACGGCAATCTTGTCTGGGAACATTTCGCCGAAAACGACAACCGCTCCCGCACCAGCAAACAGCTTTGCCACCGCGACAACGGCCCCTCATCCGTCGGCAGCCAGACGGGCCTCAGCGCCCTCGTGTCAGGTGGCCTCAGTCAGGGTTGCCTCCCCGGCTCGCTCTACGATGATGGCGCCTTCGGCGTGCCGAATGGGTTTTCCATTCCGTTCGTCCACCTGGCGGAACGCCAGTTCGTGAACAGCACCACCTACGCCAAATATCCGCTGGACAGCGCCGGCAACAAGATCCTGCCTGCCACCCCCGCCTATCTGGTGGCGCAAGGCGTCGATCCTTATGCGGGCTTGACGCAGGACCGCGACCTGCGCGTGATCAATTCGATCAAGGACCCGAAATACCGGGCGGGATCGGATATTTATGAACTGAACTTCGATGTCGATGTCACCCCGTCTCTCACCATCACGTCGGAAACGGCCTACAATCAGGATCGCGTCTATTCCGAGCAGGATTACAACCGCTTCAATACGAACCCGATCTTCAACAATTCCTCCTCCTTCTATACGTTGACGGGCTTCGGCAGCGCCTCCTCGCCCTATGTGGTCACGCCATCGCCCTACCAGACCTTGATGCCCGGCGGAATCTTCTGCGATCCGCAACTTGGCTGCTCCGATTCCATGGTCAGCTACGACATCTCGAAGGGGCGCAGCACCCAGTTCTCCCAAGAATTGCGCATGGCGTCCTCCTTTGACGGGCCGTTCAATTTCAGCGTCGGCGCCAATTACACGCACTTCCACGTTCAGGATGATTACTACGTCTTCAACAATCTGATGACGCTGGTGACGACATGGTTCGAGAACAGCAGCGGCAATCCGAATCTGTGCGGCTCGAAGCAGGCGCCGTTCGAACTGCCGGACGGCAGCCCCAATCCGGCAGCCAAAGGCTGCGCCTATGTCGATCCCAATCCCATCGATCAGATCAACGGCGAAGGCCACAACTATTTCCGCAGCCAGAATCCCTACACGCTGAATTCATGGGCAGGATTCGGTGAGGCCTATTATCAGGTCGTCCCCGATGTGAAGCTGACCGCGGGCCTGCGCTGGACGCGCGACGACAAGTCCTTCATCCCGATCCCCAGCCAGGCATTGCTTGCCACCAGTGTCCTTTACGGCGGTGTCGTCGATCGCGGCTCCTTCGCGGAAGACCCCATCCGGCAGCATTGGGGCGAGATCACCGGGCGCGCCAATGTGCAATGGACACCCAAGCTCGATTTCACCGACCAGACGATGGTCTATGCTTCCTATTCGCGCGGGTACAAAGGCGGCGGCGCAAATCCGCCGGGTATCGGTTTCACCACCGCCAACACATTTTTCCAGCCCCTGTCCTACCCGGAAACCTTCAAGCCCGAATTCGTCAATGCCTATGAAGTGGGCACGAAAAACACCTTGCTGGATGGTCGGTTGGTCCTCAATGGCAATGCCTTTTATTACGGCTACAAGAACTATCAGATTTCCCAGATCAAAAGTCGCACCGCGGTCAATGAGAATTTCGACGCCAAATTGTGGGGCGCGGAAATGGAAGCGGCCTGGGAGCCGTTGCCCGGACTGCGGTTCAACTTCGCCGGCGGCTGGCAGGGCAGCAGCGTCGCAGACGGCATGAAATCCATCGACCTGATGGATCGCACCAACGGAAATTCCGACTGGATGGTGGTCAAGCCATGGATTCAAATGTCGGATAACTGCATCGCGCCGAAATGGGCAGTCGAATCGATTATCAAGACATACGGGGCAACCAAGGCGTTCAACACCTACGCGCTGTGTCAGGGCTATGCGCTCAGCAATTTCTATCGTCCCGTAAACCCGGATACCGGCGTGAAATATGACCCACTCACCGATGCCCCCAACCGCAGTGCCGGCTTCGACAAAGACCTAAGCGGC